>DFBI01000210.1:21242-21409 GCA_002367335.1 Syntrophaceae bacterium UBA3084
AGACTGGATATAAAGACTTCAATCTCGGTAAGGGTCATGTTTTTCAGATCGGGCTTCTCCAAATCATTTTTCCTGTTGGGATTTTTCAGTCGCATCGTAAATTTCTTATATGTTCAGGTATTGTGGATTTTGACCTGGTTAGGTTTTACTGTATATGATCATTTTTT
>DFBI01000079.1 GCA_002367335.1 Syntrophaceae bacterium UBA3084
CTCAGCCGAACCGTCCATGCCACCCATCTTGCCCCTCAATTCAAAATTAAGAATTGTATTTACCTTGAACCTTGAACCTTGAACCTTGTTCCTTTGTCCTTAATTCAAAATTAAGAATTCAAAATTGTTTTTATATCCTTGTCCCTTATTCCTTGCACCTTGTCCCTTATTCCTTACGCCTTTACCTTGAAGGATTTTCTGTGAATTTTGCAATAGCCGTATTTTATTATAGCTTCACGGTGTTCTCTGGTGCCGTATCCCTTATTTCTGAGAAAATTATAATCAGGAAACTGTCGATGATATTTTTCCATCACGTGGTCTCTCGAAACCTTGGCCATAATGGATGCAGATGCCACGGAGATGCTGAGGGAATCCCCTCTGATGATTGCTTTTTGTGGTATGGAAAGATTGATTGTGTCTCTGCCGTCTATGAGAAGGTAATCAGTGGGGGCGGAAAGGTTCAAAACGGCCCTTTTCATGGCCAGTAACGTTGCCCTGAGAATGTTGATTTCATCAATTACAGAAGGTTCAACAAACCCAAGTCCAATGGAAATAGCATCATTTCTTATGGTTTTGAATATTTTTTCTCTTTGTAATGGGGTTAACTTTTTTGAGTCGCGAATGTCCACGTTTATATAATCGTAGGGGAGGATTACTGCGGCGGCAACAATGGGACCCGCCAGGGGGCCCCTTCCAGCTTCATCTATGCCGGCAACCGATTTGAAACCGAGTTGCCGGACCTCAGATTCAAAGCTGTTCATATCATCTTCTGCCCAGTTCTTTAATCCTGGCTTTTTTGCCTTTTAGTTCTCTAAGATAATATAAACGAGATCGCCTGACCTTACCCCTTGTGATCACATCTATCTTATCGACAACGGGTGAATGTAAAGGGAATGTTCTCTCCACACCTATGCCGCGGGAAATTTTCCTGACGGTGAAACTGGCGCGATTATTTCCGCCTCTTTTTCTAATAACGACGCCTTCAAATACCTGTATTCTCTCTTTCTGACCCTCTATAATTCTTACGTGTACTTTTACCGTGTCACCGGATTTAAAATCGGGAATGTCTCCCCGCATTTGTCCTTTCTCGATGAAGTCAAGCGCATTCATTGTGTATATCCTCCAGAACTGATGTAATTTTTTACTATAGTGTAATTCTTATAACTTTTCTTCGTAATAGCTAAGAACCAATTTAACTACCTTTTTCCTAACAATCTGTCCAGCACAATCGACACTGCCGATCTAACGGATAGATGGTTGTATTTGGATGATCCCCTGATTGGTTCGATGAAGTAGTCAGCTTTATCGGTGATTTCATCGGCAATTCCCCAGCCCGTGCCAAAAACCAGGAGATAAGCGCTATTATTTTCTGATATCTTTTTATTTAAATCGTCAAATCGTAAAAACTTTTCTCGAAGGGATGCGCCGGTTACAACGAGATTTACCTTACCGTTTCCTGTTTCTTCCTCGATTTCCTTTAAGGTATCTTCCAGGGAGCTCTTTATTACCGTTGTGTCAAGGGCTTCTTTCCTGCATGGGTTATAGGTTGCGCCATATCCTTTCTGCCAGTGATCAAGTATTCGCCTGACAAATTGTCTTTGTTGCTCAAGGGGTGTAATAATATAGAAACGTTTAACGCCGTATGTTTTGCCAGCCCTCGATATGTCATGAATATCCATATTAGTAACTGCCGTTGTTACAACGTCACCTTTTTTATTGTAAACGGGATAATGTAAGAGAGCGATGTAAACGTTATTCATATGCACAGCTACGGATCAGAGGTACAAGGTTCAAGGTTCAAGGTACAAGGTTCAAGGTTCAAGGTAAAAGGTTCAAGGTTCAAGGAACCCGTTGTCTTTACCTTGATCCTTGTACCTTTGTCCTTTGTTCTTTAACCTTTGTCTTCAAGAATTTTTATATCTTCTTCTGACAGGTTTGCCTTTGCCAGTAAATCCGGTCTTCTCATCAGGGTCCTTTTGAGGGATGTTTTGCGTCTCCATTCATTAATTTTCTTGTGATCACCTGAAAGAATCACATCAGGGACCCCCCAGCTACGGTATTTCTGCGGACGTGTATATTGGGGGCCTTCCAAAAGGCCGGTCGAAAAAGAATCAAACAGGGCTGATTCTTTATTTCCCAGGACTTCCGGAACAAGGCGCGAGACGGCATCCACTATAATCATTGCTGGCAATTCTCCTCCTGTAAGAATGTAATCACCGATGGAAATCTCTCTGTCAACAAGATGTTCCCTTATCCTTTCATCCACTCCTTCGTAATGACCGCAGATGAGAATGATTTGAGAATACCGGGATAGTTCTTCCACAATTTCCTGTTTGAAGGTTTCACCCTGTGGCGTCATGAGGACAACATGCGCGTTATCTCTCGTGGGGACGATGGCATCAAGCGCTCTTGCGACAGGCTCAACCTTCATCACCATGCCGCCGCCGCCGCCGTAAGGATAATCATCGGTCATACAGTGCTTATCCAGGGTATAACTGCGGATATCATGGAGATGGATTTCGATTAATTGTTTGTCAAGGGCCTTTTTTATAAGACTGCAGTCAAAGGGGGTTTGAAACATCTTGGGGAAGACGGACAGTATATCAAACCTGATCATCCTTTCTTAAAGCCCCTCAAGCAACTCGACAATCATGATTCCTTTTTCGAGGTTTATTTGTTTTATTACGTCTTCAATATCCGGAAGAAGGATCTCTCTTTCTCCCCCGGTGCAAACATAAATATTATTGCTTCCTGCCTGGAAAATTTTTTCGATCTTTCCGAGTTTTTGGTTATCTCCTGTGAAAACTTCAAGCCCTATAATATCTCGCCAGTAATATTCACCCTCCGGCAATTTCCGGAGTCTGTCAGGAGGAATGAACATTCGGCATCCGACGAAAGACATTGTAGCATCAATGTCGTTCACACCTTCGAATTCAAAAGAAAAACTCTTTTTGGTGAAATTGATATATCTAACTTTGTAAAGATCGGGACCCCGCTCTTTGCATGTTATATACACATCTTTAAAAGGTTTGAGCGCTTCGGGTGATTCAATATATGAAACGGCTTTCATGCGGCCATTAACACCAACAGATTTACTGATCCTTCCTATTTCAAGGAGGTCTTTCAATTATTCAATAATCTCCAGAACCGATCTTTTATGAATCTTTGATGATGCGGCGCTCAGAATTGTTCGCATTGCCTTTGCTGTTTTACCCTGTTTCCCAATAACCTTTCCCAGGTCTTCTTTTGCAACCCGCAGTTCAATTACGGAAGTCTGTTCTCCTGTCACCTCGGCAACGTCAACTTCATCAGGATTATCTACCAAAGCTTGAGCCATGTACTTAACCAAATCTTTCATCGTATCAACCTCCACTGATCGTCTTTGTAAGCTAAAAAAACATTTGATGTACACTGAATTGAACAATAAGGGGTCTACAGCAAACTTTCACTATCAGGCTGCCTTCACATTTTCTTTTGTTAAAGCAACACCTTTCTTTTTCAAAATATTTGAAACTGTTATCGTGGGTTTTGCACCCTGTGACAACCAGGCTGTTATTCGATCCTCCTTGAGGATAATCTCCGGCGGATCTTTTTTAGGGTCATAATTTCCAACAATTTCAAGAAATCTTCCGTTCCGTGGAGCTTTGCTGTCAGCTACCACAATCCTGTAAAACGGTTTCTTTTTCTTACCCATACGAGCTAGTCTAATCTTAATGGCCATTCCTTTTGATATTACCTCCTAAGGCGGCAAAGCCGCAAAGTTATCAGGGATCAGGTGTCGGGAGTTCGGTGAGCCTTCGGCGTGAGCTCAGTCGAACCAGATCGGCAAAAGACAACGGTCACCCATTGGGCTTTCGGCACGATGAGACACGTTGTAAAACACCGCAGATCCCTGACCCATGACACCAGCATCTGCGCAAAAAACGCAACTGTTGTGAAGAAAGATTTCAACTACTAACACATATTATGTCTTAGTTAAAGGGGAAATTACCTCTTTTTAAATATTTGGCTCCTCCCTTTGTTATCTTTTTCATCATTTTTCTCATTCCAATGTAGTTTTTGAGTAACCGGTTTACATCCTGGACAGTTGTACCGCTTCCCCGGGCAATCCTTTTTCTCCTCTGGCCATTTATAACCTGGTATTTTATCCGTTCCTCACGGGTCATTGAATCTATAATCGCTATGATTTTTACAAATTCTTTATCATCGGGAGCGACGTTTTTCAGGTTTTTTACCTTACCAAGTCCCGGGATCATTCCTAAAATATCCTCAATTGAGCCCATCTTTCTTATCTGTAATAACTGCTTTCTGAAATCTTCAAGAGTAAAGGAATCTTTCCTTATCTTTTTTTCCAGTTCCCGCGCCTCTTTTTCGTCGAACGTTTTCTGTGCCTTTTCAACGAGAGTCAGGATGTCACCGTGGCCCAAAATTCTGGAGGCCATTCTTTCAGGGTGGAATACTTCCAGAGCATCAACTTTTTCACCGGTACCAATGAACTTTATAGGTTTCCCCGTTACTGTCTTGAAAGACAATGCCGCTCCACCGCGGGCATCGCCGTCCATTTTTGTTAATATAGCGCCGTCTATTTCGAGAAGATCATTGAAAGTTTCGGCGACGGAAACGGCTTCCTGGCCTGTCATGGCATCGGCAACAAAGAGAATTTCTGCCGGATTTACGGCATTTTTTATGTTTTTCAGTTCTTCCATTAATTCGGTGTCGATGTGTAGTCTGCCGGCGGTATCAATAATCAGCGCGTCGAAACCTCTGGTCCTGGCATCATTCAGGGCGTCGGCGCAAATTTTCACAGGATTATTCATGTCGGTTGAGTCAAAGAAGCCGGCGCCGATGCTTTCTCCAAGAATTTTTAATTGCTCTATAGCCGCCGGCCTGTAAATATCGGCTGAAACAAGAGAAACCCTTTTTTGCTGATCCATGAGATGACGGGCTATCTTGGCTGCTGTAGTTGTCTTGCCGCATCCCTGGAGCCCCACCAGCATAATAGGCGCCGGGAGGCGATTTGCAAGTTTCAATTGACCGCTGTCATCTCCCAGAAGCTCAATAAGCCTGTCATGAACGATTTTAACGATTTGTTGACCCGGAGAGATACTGTCTAATACCTCATGTCCAACAGCCTTTACCCTGACATCTTCCACAAAGTTTTTTGTGACCTTGAAATTTACATCCGCTTCGAGGAGCGCCATTCGTATGTCTTTCATGGCTACCCTGACAGATTCTTCATCCAGCGTACCTCTGCCTTTGAGCTTTTTGAAAACGTTGTCTAATTTTTCAGTCAGATTTTCGAACATAGTTAATGCCGGGTTAAGGGTTCCCAGTTCCCAGTTTCGGGTTTCGGGTTTCGAGTTTACGGCAAAAGTCCGACTTTCAAGTAACTCGTTTGGCCGAATTTAATATAACTTGTTGATTTTTCTGGATACTATCCAGATACACGGCCTGTT
>DFBI01000140.1:0-221 GCA_002367335.1 Syntrophaceae bacterium UBA3084
ACATCAAGATCTTCAAATTTGATGGACTCGTAAAAAGTTGAAAACTCACGAATCTGTCATTCTCGCGAAAGCGGGAATCCAGTAATTACAAGCAGTTATGGATTCCCAACTTCGGCGTGAGCTCAGCCTTCGGCGAGCTCAGTCGAACCGTCGAACGCTCAGGTCGGGAATGACAAAACGACAGAAATTCGGACTTTCAAGTAACTCGTTTGGCCGAATTT
>DFBI01000140.1:247-1917 GCA_002367335.1 Syntrophaceae bacterium UBA3084
ACACAGCATCGGCCTGTTCGGGGAACAGGCCCTACTATAATGTAGGGGCCGATGCCCCCATCGGCCTTAAACATGCTTTGTAAAAGTTACTTCCCATTATGATGCAGTAAAACGGCATAGTGGCGCTTTTTACGAGACCTTCAAGTTTCATTGTTCATGGTTTCAAAAATGGTTGAAGGTTCAAGGAACAAGGTCAAGACAATTTTGAATTTTGAGTACGCTGTTACGATACAGTTAGGATTTTTCCAAGGCGCGGTCGATCGAGTAATCCGGACGCCTGTGATAATGTGCAATCGCTATAATGTAAATGTAATTCTCTTCAATTGAATAGAGTATCTTGTAGGGGAATTTGTGAAGGAGGTACCTTCTCACATCGTTTTATTCTTTGGCCCAGGCATCGGGATATTCTCGAATTCTGTGTATTCCATGCTTGATTTCCTCTCTAAATTGCGCGCCCAAACCCGGCGTTTCAAATTCGTAGTATTCCGATGCGTCGTCCAATTCCAGTTGGGCGAGTTGATCAAGAACAATTTTCATCTTTACAGGTCTTCTCCAAAAACATCTTTAAATGGGACTCCCTGTGTTTTGCCTTCTCTATGTGCCCTTAGTCGTTTTTCAGCCTCTTCAGTCCAGATTGCGTCAATCTCCCTGTTGGGTTCATCAAGGGTACGAACAAGTTCATCGATCAACAAGAATCTATCCCCTGGTTTTAGGAGCAATGCTTTTTTGAGTAACGATTTACTAGTTTCCATGGTTTCTTCGTTCCTTTTTGTTTATGAAGCATTTTGAAAATTGGCAGTTTCGTTATTTATGCAGATATTCCGGTATTATTCAAGTGATATTTCCGGGCAAAGGATGTCAAAACAATTTTGAATTAAAAGCATAGGATCAAGGATAAAGCTTCAAGGTAAAAAACGAAGGTTCACGGAAATTAACGGTGAGGCTATGGGTAGCTCTCGTTTTCTAACCCTCCGCATAACCGGCTGGCAATGGAGCGTAGGGGGATTGCCAGTCCGAGTTAATGCGGTTGTTCGGAGTTCTTCAGGGATTCCAATGCTTCTGCGTCAGCCAAATCCTTGGTTCTTCCTGATGCCCTCTTGTTTCGAATCAGGTCGTCAATTAGTGGAATATGTACTTCGATTCCCTCGATGTTCACAGACAGGGATCGTCCATATACCTCCTCAAACTGAAGCCCGGATGCCGCAGTGATGATATCGATTCGCCTTGGGGCAACTCCGATCTGGAAAATGGTCCCATCCTTCTGGAGGGCTTCCTTGGTCAAATTGTGTGAAGGTGCACCGAAGCGGCGCAGTGCTCGTAGCACGGCATCAGCATTCTGAGGTGATGGCATGACCCAAATGTCTATATCCATGGTAGCCCGAGGATAACCGTGAGCTGCCAGTGCATAGGCACCGACGAGGAGAAATTTAACCTTCTCGTTGGACAAGGCGTGTAACATGTCTTTGTAGTCTTCGTTCAGCATCGTGTTTTTTGCTCAGGGACGTGATTTCTCTGGTCAGAATCCATACGAGTTTAATGCGGTCCGCCGGCTTGCCGGGAACAAAGTCGTCGTTCCGGCTGTCCGACATTCGGTATATGGTTGTGTGCTTCCTGTTCATGATCTCAATATACCATTTTTACCGCGCAAAAGCAATCGGCGGGAATTCCGG
>DFBI01000140.1:1948-3280 GCA_002367335.1 Syntrophaceae bacterium UBA3084
CTCTCCATTCCTGTAATGGATGAAAAGGCAATTTTGAATTTTGAATGAAAAACTAAGGAACAAGGATCAAGGACAAAGGTGCAAGGTAAAATTTTCTTAGCCCATGTGCCGGTAGAGAAGGACACCGATGGCTTTTAATGCCGGGATAGGCATATTGGCCATGATTTTGGTGTATGACCGTTTGATGTTTTGATTGTCTTTAATGAAGGTGTCTTTTCGCAGGTCGTATTTGTAGTAGTTAATTATGTTCTCTTTTGAGCCCCAGCCTGATTTGAATTGTCTGAGGCCGTTATTTGCCGGGTCTGTTCTGCCGAAGCAGAAGGTTTTATAACCATTCCGGCAGCTCCATTTGATTGCTTCCCACATTATAAGATTGTTGGCTCTTAGATTCTGGTAAGTTATATCTGAAGCACCATACTTGTAAAGTACTTTGTTTCCAGCGTGTAAATATACTGCAGCAGCAATCGCGATTTCGTTATAAAATGCAAGCGCAACAAAACCCAGATCTTTATCTATAATGTAATCGTATACTTTTTTAAAAAATTTAAATGGTTGGGGTGGCAGTCCATGTTGTCTCCGTGTAAGACAGTTAAGTCTATAAAATTCTTTAACAGATTTAAGTGACTTGGAAAAACGAACGTCTATCCCCTCTTTGTTTGCTTTTTTTATGTTTCTTTTTGTACTGTTTCTGAAACCAGAAAAGATCTGTTCCTCGTCTTGTGTCAGATTGAGAATGTGGCCGTAGAATTGGGTTGAGGGAGTGACATCCGGCAAGAAGCTTTCCCCTCCTCTTAATTCAATGTATTTCCAAGCTTCTTTTTTGCCATAAGTGATTATATAGTCAAAAACCTTCTGTGACGGGATGCTTGCATCGACTATGGGTTCACAATAATCGGTAAAGGGGAGGGAGACGCCTCTTTTCCCTGTTAAAATGCTGTTTACTTCCATTATTGGTATCAAAACCGGCAGCCGGTTCCCGTTACGTTGTGTAAAATATATGGGCTTGTAATTGTATGATTCGCAAATTGTCTTTGCCCAGGCGCTGGTGTGGAAGAAGGAACAATTATCATTTGAAAGTATTAGATTGTCCCAGTCTGGATATTCGGCTGGATCGATAATTTTAAGGTTTAAGGGCGGCATGTTTATAAGGGCGAAGGTTCAAGGGACAAGGGATAAGGAAAAAGGAACAAGGTTCAAGGTAAAAGGTTCAAGGTACAAGGACATAAGGGCAATTTTGAAAAGTCAGGGGAAGATGATTTTCTGGTTTATTTGGTAAAACTGAAGTGGAGAAGCACGGCTGTGTAGAACTCTTCCAGGTCTTGCAGGTTATTT
>DFBI01000174.1:0-2321 GCA_002367335.1 Syntrophaceae bacterium UBA3084
GAGATTTTATATTTGTGGGAGCGCCGCGATCTGAATCCTGCCTCGGAAGTAAGAAATCCATTAAAATAAATGATCTGCTTTTGTTGCGTAATGAGGCCGATAGCTACTGCCATTTTAATTACTTGTTACAAAACGAACCTTGCATGAGAAGAGGTATCTCACCCTGTTTGGTATTTCTAAGCAACAATGTTCCTGTACCATTTAATTGTATGCAGCCATTAGGTTTGTTTGGAAACTGTACTTATGCACAACACGTGTATGATTTTACTGATAAGTACCTGCGATTACTTATTGGCGAGTTTACATATTTCCATGATAATTTTTATAATTCGGGTGCAAAAGACCTTCTCCAAGATTTAATAGAAGCAATCCGCCAAAAGGCGGAAAAAGAGAAAAAAAGAACACTGGCGGCGTTTGTAAAGGAATTTAAGAAATACCAGTACACAGATGACAAAGAAGAAGCAACTCGACGCGACCCTCCTGATTTTGATATAGATGGAGGAGGTTTTGGAATTGTTTATACCACCATTAATGTTGGTGAGGGCAACTGATAGATATTAAATTGGGATAGAACTGAAAGTGTAGAAGACCATTTATGGCAACAACCAATTCAAACCCATTCACCTCAAAAATCATCCGGGCGCCGGCTCTGTTGAATGATACAAAGATATTTTTATCTAATTGGAACGAGAGTCTTTCCGTTGATGAGAATATTAATAAAGCGATTGAGGAAAATATCTTTGGGCGTCCTGCCAGGTCATATGTGAAGCAGTTTCTGGCTGCTTTCAAGGAACGTTATCTGTTCGGCGATGAGCGGGACAAAGCTCTGCGCACCCTTGTGCGAGAGGGACACGACGATACTGTAATCAACAGGATTCTTTATTATCACACAGCACAAGCCGATCCCATTATTTATGAGTTTGTAACCGAGTATCTTTTTGACCTCCACAGAAGGGGAGAATCTTACCTCACCACGAAAGAGGCGCAGCGATATATCAGAGAACTATCAAACGAAGGAAAAACCACAAAGGAGTGGACCGACAATGTCTGCAATCGTGTGGCACGAAACATTCTCACCACGCTGCGTGATTTTATGATACTGGAGGGTACTGTTAACCGAACTTCGTGAAAATTTGCAGTCTGAAGCCGGGGAACTTGCTATTTTTGAGTTTGCCATCTAATGAATTCAAGTAGTTTCACGTTGTATCGGCAAGTGTAGTGCCAAAATCGTAATGACAGGGGTTGACAACGCGTGATTTTTCTTGTAATTCGATTTGCATGTTTATTCGCACCGTTGAACACACAAACAAGAAGAATCGCAGGAGATATCTTACCTACAAACTGGTCGATTCCGTTCGAACAGAACGGGGGCCTCGGCAAAGAACCGTCCTGAACCTTGGCACTGATTTCAACCTTCCCAAGAAGCAATGGAAACAACTGGCCAATTGTATTGAGGAGATTGTTACCGGACAGAAGAGTATCTTTAAATATCCACAAAGGATCAGATCGCTTGCCGAACAATACGCCGGGAGGGTTATTCGAAAACAAGCCTGTGTGATGGATGGAGAAGACCTGAACCTTTCCGACTATGCGACGGTGGATGTAAACAGTCTCAACAACGAATCTGCCAGAACTGTCGGTGCTGAGCATGTTGTTTATGAGACCATTAAACTGCTTCAACTTGACAAAAAACTTGCAGATCTTGGTTTAAAATCTGCTGACATGGCGGCGGTCATTGGGGTGCTGTGTGGTCGAATGATCGTCCCGGGATCTGAAAGATCAACGCATTACTGGTTGCAAAACACCAGTGCATTGGGTGATCTGATAGATTTTGATTTTTCATTGGTTACACTCGATCGATTATATAAGGCCTCAGATCATCTCTTGAAGCATAAAGAGAAAATCGAAGATCATTTACGAGAAGTTGAGATCAGCATTTTTGGTTTGGGGGAAAGAATTATCCTTTACGATCTGACTAATACATTTTTTGAAGGCACCGGAAAATATAATGCCAAGGCAAAATACGGCAGGTCTAAAGAAAAGCGCAAGGACTGCCCCCTGGTGACGTTGGGGCTTGCATTGGACAAGCAGGGTTTTCCAAAAAGGAGTCAAATCTTTGAGGGTAATGTCAGTGAGCCCGGTACGTTGGAAATGATGATCAAAGGGTTATCGGATGAAGGCAATCTCCAGGAATCCTTGTTCAAGCCCACCGTCGTCATGGACGCTGGGATCGCATCCGAAGACAATGTTAAATGGCTCAGGGGACATAAATATCGCTATATTGTTGTTTCCCGGAAGAAAAAGACGGAAATACCAGATAA
>DFBI01000174.1:2447-3677 GCA_002367335.1 Syntrophaceae bacterium UBA3084
TTTCAGGAACGCTTTGAAGCAGAACTGTTGAAAGCGGACAAGGCCCTGAATCAGAAAAGCGGGATCAAACGCTACGAAAAAGTCATCGAAAGGATTGGACGTCTGAAAGAGAAATTCAAGCGGGTTTCTCATTTATACAACATAACCATACAGAAAGATGATGATTCTGGGAAAGCAACAAGAATCACCTCGGTCCGGAAGAAGGAGAAAAAGGTAAGCGGTGTTTATTGTTTGAGGACAAATCGAAGGGACCTCAATGAGAAAGAAATATGGGATATCTATACCATGCTTACCGACATAGAAGATGCGTTTCGTTGCATGAAATCGGAGTTGGGTCTAAGGCCGAGCTATCATCATATAGAACGCCGATGTGACGGTCATATTTTTATCACACTGCTTGCATATCATATCATGCAAACCATAAGGATCAAACTCAGAGAAAAAGGGATCCATTTTTGTTGGGAAACGATTCGTACACGACTTTTATCGCATGTGAGAATATCCACGACCGTGAAACGGGAAGACGGCAAGATCCTCCATATCCGAAAATCGTCCAAGCCCGAGTCAAACCATAAGGACATTTATAGCGCCCTGGGGTTATCGCACCAAGTGGGCAAAACATTGAAGGCAATTATGTAGGCAAAATCAAAATCTGTAGTGCCAAAATTCCGATTTTGCGAGTTGCAACTAATCGATATCACACATTTATTTTTTGATAGTCACGAATTTCGGTTAATAACCTACTAAAGATCGGAAAAGAATTGATTATCTTAGAAACAGATATATCCGAGGCCATTTATCAGCTTTACGAAATCAATCAGGACGATATCGACCAGATCGAATTAGAATTCGGCACACTCCCCGGCAAACTCCCCCAAATCGATGATCTTACAGACCCTCGATTACGAACAATCGAACGCTTATATCTCGAAAAGCATGTTCCCGATGAAGTAATCCGACAAGCGAATCAAGAAATAAACGAGGACGAATCCGAAGAAGAACCTTCACGGGGAAGAGGACGTCAAAAACGATTCCTCACTTTTGAAGAGTTATGTCTTGCTTCCGGCTTTCATCCCGACACAGTCTGTGGATACATTGTGCAAAACAAACTGGAGCGCCCGGAAGAGCGATATGAACTGGCCGTTCAATGGGTTTCCTATGCTACGGGGATTGTCCTCGGCCGATTCAAGCCCGGCAGGAAGGGTGAACTAGTACAGTGTATATTCTAAA
>DFBI01000214.1 GCA_002367335.1 Syntrophaceae bacterium UBA3084
TATCTGCAACCAATTGAAATAATAGATATATTATGCTTCATGTAACTTGACGCATTCTGGCACGGTTTTTGATGTAATTGAAGTAAAAGAATGCTTGTGCTACTGAGGAGGTGATTTAAATGCCATGGGGAGATAGAACAGGTCCTATGGGATATGGTCCAATGACAGGAAGAGGCGCAGGGTACTGTGCCGGATATCAAATGCCGGGTTCCGCAAATCCCACACCAGGCAGAGGTTTTTGGGGTGGCGCTTATCCGGGCATGCCGGCTTTGGCGTATTCGCAGACATATCCTTCTTACGGACAAACAGGGTACCCTGATGGCCTTGGAAGATCTTTCGGATTCGGCCGTGGGGTTGGCCGTGGCTGGNNNNTGGCTGGTTTGGTAGAGGCCGTGGTATGGGTCGAGGTCGCTTTATGTATGGTTGGTAATAGACCGAAATTACACTACGCATATTTTAAGGAGGTATGTTATGCCAAGAGGAGATGGGACAGGACCGCAAGGACAAGGATCGCGAACGGGCCGTGGCTTGGGGCCTTGTGGAACAGGAGAAACGCCTGTGTCTGAGGAGAATATGGGATTCTTTCGTAGACTGGGAAGAGGTTTAGGTTTTGGCCGAACCAGGCAAGGACGTGGAATGGGACAGGGTCAAGGTCGTGGACAGGGCCAAGGCCGTAATCGTTAACAGAAGTGTTCATTTTAAAGCTGACCGCTTAAAAGCTATAAACTATATATGAGGAGGTGTTTATTATGCCAGGTGGAGATAGAACAGGTCCCGCGGGAATGGGACCAATGACAGGTAGGGCAACTGGTTACTGTGGAGGATATCAAGCGCCCGGATTTGTGAACCCTATGCTGGGGGGAGGTTTCGGAAGAGGAGGGGGTTTTGGCCGTGGAGGAGGCTGGGGACATCGTAATCAGTTTTATGCGACTGGGTTAACCGGCTGGCAGAGAGGTGCTTACGGTTATTCATCCTACGAAGGAATGGCTCCTTACGGTACACCGTACGGGCCGGTTGCGACAAAACAGCAGGAACTCGATGCGTTGAAAGGACAGGCAGAATATTTAGAGGATTCCCTGGAAGGTATTAACAAGCGTATTGCAGAGTTAGAGAAAGAAAATAAAGAGGGATAAAACCAGAAGGAGCGCTGGCATAGGGTAAATTTAGTTCTTATTGCCGGCGCTTTTTTGTTTATTAAGCTTGCGTTTTGAATAGAGCATGCTTATGTTAGCCTTGTATTTTGTATTTACTTTTTTGTGCTTGAAAGCTTTCATAGCTGAATAATACTTTTTTTCAGGAAAGGGGTTAAAATGAAAATAGCAATAACAACAACCGGTCCGTCCCTGGATGATCAGGTTGAAGCTCGTTTTGGACGGAGTCCTTATTATTTATTCATAGACACGGAGACAATGGAATTTGAGGCCGTGCAGAATCCTAATGTCGCAGCAGGGGGCGGCGCCGGTATTCAGTCAGGGCAGTTGATGTCAGAGTATGGTGTCCAGTGTGTTCTAACGGGCAATTGCGGGCCCAATGCATCCCAGGTTTTTGGGGCTGCAGGTATCCAGGTTATTGTAGGAGTAAGTGGAATGGTCCGTCAGGCAGTTGAACAATTTAAAGCAGGCGCTTTTACTGCATCGAACCAGCCCAATGTGGCAAGTCATTTTGGTATGGGTGGCGGCATGGGTGGAGGTCGTGGCATGGGCGGCGGTCGTGGCATGGGCATGGGTGGCGGTCGCGGTATGGGCATGGGCCAGTCCGGTGCTCCTGTAAATTTCGCGCCCCAGGGCACAACGACAAAAGAGGGAAAATTAGCCGAGCTCAAAGACCAGGCACGCATACTCCAGGAACAGCTCAAACAGCTTGAACAGCAAATTAGTTCGGTTGATAAGAAAAAAGATAAGTAGTCTGGGCGGTTAAAGTTTGCAAGAAGAAAGGAACAACACTCTTTGAAGATAGCTATTGCCAGCGGGAAAGGTGGCACCGGAAAGACAACAATAGCAACAAACCTTGCTTTAACTCTTGCCGGTACAGGAAAGAACGTTCAGCTGCTGGACTGTGATGTTGAAGAACCGAACTGTCATATATTTCTGAAGCCGGAAATTGAATCAACAGTACCTGTCACAGTATTAATGCCAAAGGTCATCGAGGAAAAATGCACGGGATGCGGTATTTGTGCGGAGGTTTGTGAATACAGTGCTGTTGCCGTGATCAAGGGCAAGGTACTGATATTTCCTGAACTCTGCCATAGTTGCGGTGCATGCAGGCTGTTCTGTCCCGAAGATGCATTCATAGAGGTGCCCAGAGAGGTCGGCATCCTGGAAGAAGGAAAGACCAATGAAATCCGTTTTATCCATGGATTGTTAAATATAGGAGAACTCATGTCTCCGGCAGTTATCGCCGGCGTTAAGAAAGCCGCCGGCGAGCCGGAAATATTAATTATCGATTCACCTCCGGGAACATCCTGTCCTGTTATCGAAGCCGTAAAGGATGCAGAGTTTGTCCTTCTGGTTACGGAACCTACTCCTTTTGGTCTCAATGATTTAGAACTTGCCATTGGGATGGTCAGGGTGCTTGATATACCATTTGCCGTTGCTATTAACAGATCTGATATCGGCAATGAGGACGTGAAAGAATATTGTCACAGAGAAAAAATCGAGATTGTTCTGGAAATACCGGATGACCGCAGAATCGCCGAGGCCTATTCGCGAGGGGAAATGATCATCCATGCACTACCAGATTATAAAAAGTCATTTGAGGCTTGTTGGGAAAAGATAGCAGAAAAGAAGGGGTCAGGTCTTCATTCTTGACAGATCATATACACAACCTGTCAAAACAGATCAGGCTGCTGTCAAGAATGAAGACCTGACCCCACAAGGTGCATTTATGAAAGAAATCGTTGTAATCAGCGGAAAAGGCGGTACCGGGAAAACCAGTATTGTGGCAGCATTTGCGGCTCTGGCGAGCAAGAAAGTCCTTGCGGATTGTGATGTGGATGCTGCCGATTTGCATCTCGTTCTCAATCCAAAGATAGAACACCGGAAAGATTTCAGCGGCGGCAAGAAAGCAAGAATATTAGGGGACGAATGTATAGCCTGCGATCGATGCATAGAAGAATGCCGATTTGATGCGATACATTACCCGGTTTTGAGTAATGGTGAAGCAGCAGATACTCCTCAAGTAACACCCATCTTTTGCGAGGGTTGCGGTGTCTGTGCGCGCGTATGCCCCGCTGAGGCAATTTCCTTTGAACCGGCCGTGAATGGTGAGTGGTATACGTCGTCTACAAATTACGGACCTATGGTACATGCAAGACTTGGCATGGCCGAGGGAAATTCGGGGAAACTGGTAACACAGATCCGTCAGGAAGCCCGCGATATTGCGGAGAGAGATGATCTTGACTACATAATTGTTGACGGTTCACCGGGAATCGGGTGCCCTGTTATTGCATCCATAACAGGCTCTGACCTTGTGCTGGTTGTAACAGAACCTACTCTCTCAGGTCAGCACGATTTACTGCGGGTAGCGGAACTTACTACACATTTCCAAATTCCCACGATTGTGTGCGTCAATAAGTGGGATCTAAACCCTGATATTACGGAACAGATTGAAGGTGAAGCAAAAAAGCACGGCGTTAAAGCAGCGGGAAGAATTCGATATGATAATGCCATCACAAAGGCACAGATCATGGAAACAAGTATTGTGGAATACACAGGCGGTGCCGTTTCCGAGGATATAAAGTCCCTTTGGAGAAACGTCATCTATGCTCTGGAATAAAAGCAATCGATATGTAACCATTTTGTGAAAATGATTCGAGAGAAGAAAAAGAAATTTACCTTTGGTCCCGTACCGTCAAGACGCCTTGGCAGGTCTCTGGGAATTGATCTTGTCCCCTTTAAAACATGTACCTATGATTGTATTTACTGCCAGCTGGGAAGAACAACAAACAAGACTACAGACCGGGAAGAATACTATCCGGTAAAAGATATAATTCATGCAGTTAAAGAAAAATTACGGGGGATTTCGCGTCCCGATTACATAACCCTTTCCGGTTCGGGAGAACCAACTCTCCATAGTCGTATCGGTGAGATTATTCGTGAAATTAAAGACATTACAGATATTCCCTTGGCCGTCTTGACAAATGGATCACTCTTCTGGATTGACGAGGTTCGCAACGCCGTTCTAGATTCTGATCTTATTATTCCTTCTCTGGATGCGGGAGATGAAGACGCTTTTGTATATGTTAATCGCCCCCACGGTGATATTTCTTTCAAAAAAATGGTAGATGGATTATGTTCACTCCGTGAGGATTATAAAGGTTCCATATGGCTGGAGGTTTTCCTTGCGGGTGGTATTACAGATAAAGAAACGGAGATTTTAAAAATTAAGAGCTGGACAGATCGTATTAACCCCGAGCGGATTCAGCTCAATACGGCAGTCAGGCCACCGGCCGAGGACTTTGTCCGTACGGTAAGTAAAGAAAGAATGGAAGAAATTGCAGAATTTTTCGGCCCTCATTGTGAGGTTATCGCGGATTATTCAAAAGTACACGATCTTGGCGAGTTTCATTCAACCCGGAATGATGTTTTCGAACTTTTGAAGCGACGTCCCTGTTCTATAGATGATATATCAGATGGCTTGGATTTACACCGAAATGAAACAATTAAATACGTTCAGGAACTGTTGGATCAAAATCTTATCAGGATGAAAAGACGAGGCGATAAAACACTCTACATTGAAGATGAAAATAAAACAAAAAATGAGATTTAATTGAAAGGGGATTACAAATAATGGTTAATAGCAAAAACACCGGCAAGGAATCGGGAAATGGTTCAGCTCAGGAAAAAAAGAGTGCTGAGCGGCTGAAGGAATTTACTGAAAGCAAAGAACTTGCCGATCGCATGGGGCAGATAAAACATAAAATCATGATCCTTTCAGGAAAGGGTGGCGTGGGCAAAAGCACAGTGGCGGCAAATATTACCGTTGCCCTGGCCATGGAAGGTAAAAAGGTAGGGATTCTGGATTCTGATTTTCATGGTCCCAGTATTCCAACACTGCTTAATCTTGAAAAGGAACGCCCCGGGACTGATGGTAAATCAATTATTCCTGTAGATTTCGTCCAGGGAATCAAGGTTATGTCTATAGGATTTCTCCTGTCGAATCAGGATGACGCGGTCATCTGGAGAGGTCCCATGAAAATGAAGGTAATCAAACAGTTGCTCACCGAGGTAAAATGGGGAGAGCTTGACTATCTGATTATAGATTTTCCTCCCGGAACGGGGGATGAACCACTTTCGGTAGCCCAGCTTATTCCCGGTGCGGACGGCGCTATTATTGTAACCACGCCTCAGGATCTGTCTCTCAACGATGTGCGAAAATGCATCAGTTTCTGCAGGCAGGTTAATGTTCCCGTTTTAGGCGTTTTAGAGAATATGAGCGGCCTTGTTTGCCCGAACTGTGGAACCGTTATCAACATATTTAAAGCGGGCGGCGGAGAGAAAATGGCCAGGGAAATGGGCGTTCCTTTCCTTGGCAGGATTCCCATTGAACCACAGATTGTGGAGGCCTCCGACAACGGCAAGCCCTTTGTTTACCACTACTCAAAAACAGAAGCCGCCAAGGCATTTTCTGCAGCCATCGAACCTGTTCTTAGCATGGATAGCAATATCAAACGGGAACCCTCACCTGTTATCCAGGAAGAGGAGACGGCAAATAAAATTAAGATAGCCATACCTCTCGCAGAAGGTCAGCTCAGCGTACATTTCGGGCACTGTCAGGAGTTTGCCTTATTCGACGTTGATATCGAAAAGAAGGAAATTATCGGGCAGGAAAGAGAGCCGGCACCCGAGGATCATGAGCCCGGGGCTCTTCCAAACTGGCTCATTGACAAAGGAGTAAACATGGTCATTGTGTCCGGAATGGGATCAAGAGCAATAGACATTTTAGAGCAAAGAGGAATAAAGGTAAATATAGGAGCACCTTCCGATGAGCCTGAAAAAGTAGTAAAATTATATTTGGATGGTTCTCTTGAACTTGGGAACAACATCTGTGATCATTGATGAATTATGGAAAATGAAAAAGAAATTACAGAAATAATGCTGGGTATGGTTTATGAAAAAGCCAAAAAGATATACGCGGAAAACCTGGTAGATCACGGCATAAACCCCAGAAACTACGGCATTATGAATCATCCGGATGGTTACGGAAAGATAACCGGTTCCTGAGGCGATACTGTTGAGATATTTCTTCGTGTAAGAAACGGAACGGTTGAAAAATCTACATTTACAACCGACGGATGCGTATTCACCATCGCCGCATGCAGTGTAACAAGCGAAATGGCAACGGGGAAAAGCTTTCGGGAATGTCTCAGGATTAACCAGAGTTCGATACTGAATTACCTGGGAAATATGCCTGAAGATCACAAACACTGTGCTCTATTGGCTGCCATGACGTTTCATAAGGCTTTGAGAATGTATTACCAGTGAGCAGAAATCACATGTGTTAAAGAAGATAGTTTCATAAAAAGTCCAAAAACTCCCTCTCCACATATATTATCGTCACTATTCCATTGACACACAAGAACGTTTTTCTTACACTCCCTTCATGAAAAAGGAAGTTCTTATCAGATAGATATGATGAGACCTTTGCATAACCCCTCTAATCGTCATTCCGGGCTTGACCCGGAATCCAGGAACTGTTTGATAATACTGGATTACGAGGGACTTCAGGGACGCCCTTTACATTTATAGTTTTCAAATGATGGTTATTGTGCTATGGTTTGATAATGCCGCGAAAATCAAGAATAGACGCGCCGGGTGCGATGCATCACATTATCGCGCGTGGTATTGAGCGTTGTAAAATTTTTAGAGATGATGCAGACTGCAATAATTTCCTGGATCGTCTTGGTGGAATAATTGACGACACCGGTACGGTCTGCTTTGCCTGGGCGCTTATTCCCAATCATTTTCATTTGCTGTTGAGAACCGGGCGGGTCCCCATCGCCACGGTGATGCGTCGTTTGCTGACCGGATATGCTGTTTCGCACAACAGGCGGCACCGACGTCACGGCCATCTTTTTCAAAACCGCTACAAGTCTATCTTATGCCAGGAAGATGCTTATCTGTTGGAACTGGTTCGATATATACACCTGAATCCAGTACGCGCTAAGCTGGTATCAGACATCAAAGCATTGGATAAGTATGCGTTTTCTGGTCACAGTGTAATCATGGGCAAAGTAAAGAGGCACTGGCAGGATTTTAAATGGGTATTGAGACTGTTTGATGACAGACTTGGAGTTGCGCGTATAAGATACAAGGCGTTTGTAGCCAAAGGTATCTCCGAAGGCAGGCGCGATGATTTAACAGGAGGTGGTTTGATTCGAAGCCACGGTGGCTGGGCTGCTGTCAAACAGATGCGCAGGGCTAAAATGTTTGAAAAATCAGACGAGCGTATTCTTGGTGATGGTGATTTTGTTGAACAGGTGCTTTCGGCTGCTGAGGAACAACTGGAAAAGCACTATAGATTACAAGCCAAAGGCTATGACCTTGAAAAGCTTGCATCCAGTGTGTGTGATCTTATGCAGGTTGAGCCAGCCGAACTTTGGGCACCAGGCAAAGAGCGCAAACGGGTTGCGGCAAGAAGTTTGCTATGCTATTGGGCGGTAAGAGACCTTGGTATTGGTATGGCTAAAATAGCAAGGCGCTTGAATCTCTCATTAGCAGGGGTGAGTCAGTCGGTAAAGCGAGGAGAGACAATAGTACAACAAAAGGGCTACAATCTCATCGATCCTTAAGCCTAAAACTGTAAATATGGAAATGTAAAGGGCGTCCCCAAACCTGCCCTTGATTTTATCACCCGATTTTCAAACAAATACAAAGCTTCCAACAGTGCTTATAACAAATAAATCCAGCGGATGCAAAAAGCCGCGCCGCTGATTTAAGCGTTAAGCTTCAGGAACAAACAATATGGCAAGAAAAAAACGATGGGAAGAACACAATATCATTGATGGATATGGTGAAGTTCATTTGTTTTCGTGGCGCTATTTCTTTGATTTTGTTCACCAAAGAATGCTTGATTATGAAACCTATATTTGGCGCGGAGAAAGATGTGATAATTGGTTACTAGAATCTACCCTAGATAGACTAATTAAAAAGGCAAAAATTGCAAAAACAAAAAGATATAGATTCCGTCAATCACATCTTGAACAATTTAAATTTGGATCCAGAGGCAGGCGAGGTCCCAACCCTTCACGGTTAGAAAGCGAAAATGATTGGTGGGCACTGGGGCAACATTTTGGGCTTGCCACTCCTTTACTTGATTGGACAATGTCTCCCTTCGTTGCAGCATACTTTGCGTATATTAATGTAGGAGAAAACCAGACAAAAAATAGAGTTATTTATGCTTTGCATAGGCCTAGCGTTGAAACCAGGGTTAATGAGATAATCCGAACCGAAGAGGCTATAAGACAAAAAGAAAAGAAGGAATTAGAAGCAAGCGGCAAACGTCCAGGCCTTCTTGCCAGTGCTTTGCTTGATGGCCCAATTATACCTCAGATGGAGTTTATAAGGCCCTTTTCAGATGAAAATCAACGGCTTGTTAATCAGGGCGGTTTATTTACACGAGCACCGGATGATACTAATATAGAGGCTTGGGTTAGAAAAAATTTCGAAGGTAAAGATAGATATCACTTAATGAAGATATTTCTCCCTAATGAAGATCGTGAGATATGCTTAAGAGGGTTGAATCGTATGAATATTAATCATTTGACATTATTTCCTGACCTGTATGGGGCTTCTGTTTTTTGTAATCTTTTCGCTCAAATAAAGAATTACTGACAATTGCTTAACAATGCAATTCACCGGAAAACTATGCCTGCGGCCTATTTTCCGGTGATCGCAGACGTTATGCTCGGAATATTTTTCTTGACAAATCTCCTTTGCCTATTATATCATACGCTAGCTACGTTAACGTAAGAATAAAAATAGGAGGGGATCATGAGGCAGGAGACTTTAGAGCAAATTATAAAGGTCATCTCGTTGGCTGCACAACGCTACAGCATTGGAGATGGAATCGATCGGTCTTACCAATATGGAGTCAGCCGTGTCTCTCAAGAATACGGAATTGCCTACCAGACTATCGGTGATGCTTGCAGAAGAAGGCTTGGACTTGATCATGTTGGCGAGTTCAAAACGATGCTTAAAACATGTTTTGAGGGAGATCCAAGTCAACTACGTGACGTTTTGATGCATAAAAATTCAAGATTTTATCATGATAAGATAAATGACTTTTTTTCCAAGCTGAAAAATGGTGGAGCCACAACCGAAATTAAGGCAGAAAAACCAGATACATTTGTTACCTACACTGTTCAATTGAGGAAAAGTGATTCAGATGTCTTAAAGGCTCTCGCACAACTATTGAGTGGTGAGCCAGAGGAGGTTCTTGTTGATGTCGCGGTAGAGGCCATAAAAGACCGGATGAAAAAAACGGTAAGTCAATTATAAAAAACAATTTCAGAGGGTTAACTATAGACATGAAATCCTATAGATTTTCACAGGAAGAATACAGCCGTCTGCTTGATACCCACAATGCTCGGCTTCTTGGGCTTTCACAATCTGAATGCGAACTGATACTTATGGGTGCCGGGGCGACTAGAGAACAAGCGAAAAATGGTGCGTATGTATATTTGCATCACGGAGCGAATATCACCTCATACCGTAGAGGGTCGCGCGGAGAGTATGGAAGCATTTTAAATGATTTCAAAGCCAAAACCAAAGCCCCAATGGATTGTATACACCACTTAGAAGGCCTCGGGTTCGGATATAGGCAGGCTCAAACGGCTGTGTACAACTATCGAAAAAGGCACGGTCTGATGGGGCAATCTCGGCATTGAAGGCATAACCAATCACTGGTGCGGACGCAAGGGGCCGCGCCGCACAGTTCGATCGTTATCTGCAAAAAGGAGGTATGTATGGAATACGTATTCACAGATTGGGACGACCGAAGCTATAAAAGAAAATCAAAAGAAAAGATTTTGATTGAAGCAGAGCATATTTCCTCAGAACAGGTTAAGATTTCGCTAAAAGAATCTGGAAAAAGTTTTGTTGATCTAATTCTTTCAAGGAAAGAAACAGCAGGTATTATCAATGCGCTAAGTGCGGCTAATTCTGAATGCAAGTGCATTATTACAATGTGATGTATTTTAAATTCCTTTATGGGAGGAGTCATTTGGAGGGCATATGAAAAAATTATTAGTAATTTTGATTTTTGTTGGCATACTTGGCGGTTGTGCAACCGCAAAGCAAACGTATACGTCAGGCGGGCAGAAAGGGTACGTCATAGATTGCTCTGGTGGTGCACTTAATTGGGGCATGTGTTACGAAAAAGCGGGGAAAATTTGTGGAGAAAAAGGTTACGTTGTCCTTGAAAAAAGCAGTGACAAAGGAGCAATAATTTCTGGTAGCCAGTTTGGTTTGTTCGGTGGTTCTATTATGAACAGAAGCATGATCATTAAATGTAAAGAATGCAATAAAGAGTAATAAAAAGGGAGAATAGGGGGTCACATCTCAAATACTAATTATCCAGTATTTTCTTGCGGATCCTCACCATCTGCCGGTTGATGCGTTTTGTTTTATTCATTTGTTCCTCAAAAGCAATGTACCTTTGCGACATTGTGGCTCCCAGGATATTCCCAAACTTTTTCCCCGGCATAACCGTTGTTTCACCGGTTAAATCCCGAGCAAGGTATATGGCCATATCTCGTGGCAGATTCTTTTTGCCCCCTTTTCGCATAATCAGTTCGGCATCACATTCAAATTCCCGGCTCACTGTTTCAACTACCTTTTCAACGGTTGTGAAAGACTTTAAAGCCTTTAGGGGGAATTGGTGGGAATTGGTGGGACGTCCATCAATAAGTAAATAACTTGACATGATATCTCCCCTTGTTCTCACGCTTCTGTGTGGGAATGCATACAGACTTGGAAAGAAAGAAAAGTCACACCTTAAATATTAAGTAAGGAGAGGAAATCAGGGGTCACATCTCAAATAATAAATATTAGACCTTTAGACCAAAAAACTCCTTAGATCGAATATTTATTATTTGGGTGGAAATTCGGGGGACATCCATGATAAGTTTTGTCAAGGGGAAAACGGAGATTTCCCTTGACCTTCCGGATTGACGGATTCCCGGCGGTTATTCTTGTTAATCTGCCTCAACTCGATCTTTTTCTTCATCTTTTGTGGTCCGCATAAATCGATCACATGCGACCAGACATCCATTTGCTGTACCAAGGTCGGATAGGTTCGCGTTACACCATATCCTTAATGACCTTTACTGAAGATTGAGTTTGGGCCAACCCCCCGGCCTCGAAACACTATAATCGTTGCATTGCGTTTATCGCATGCACAGTCCCCAAACGGCAAGGCCCGGCGGGAAGATCTTCATCTCGGCAGATCTATATGTTCATACAGCTTTTGTTTCAAGCTGCCTGTGTTGCTGCAGGAAGCTTAAACTTGGCCTGTTTTTTGTCAACAGCCAGCATGTAAGCCACAAGCTTTCTCGCGACGGCACAGGCAGAAGATTCACCCGTAACAGATCGGCTATTTTCTTGGCATCGGCACGATCGTTCTTTTT
>DFBI01000221.1 GCA_002367335.1 Syntrophaceae bacterium UBA3084
CCTGGATTTCGTTATTATAGCCCACACCTTGTCGTTCATAGAACAGTCGGGCCTCATATAGGTCTTCCAAAGCAGAGGAAAGAATCTTGATTCTCATTCGAATCGTTTCCTTAATTCCTCCTTTGCATCTTTCCAATCAAGTATCTGCTCCTGCCCAGCCCTGAGTCTATTTTCCGTTTCACTCAAGGCTTCTTTATGCCATGCAGGAGATTCAATTAATTCGTCTTCCATAGAGAGGTCCTCCCATATGGCTTCCATGATCCAAAACTTTTCTTTCCGGGAAAGCTGTTTAATAGCAGCAGTATCTAACATAATAACCTCATAATTTTGTGCATAATGGGGGACGTTGGTACTTTTGTTACTTTACTGGACACCTATCCCTCAATTTATGATCCGTATCAGTAATGGGGGACGTTGGCACTTTGTCACTTTATTTGCAATATATCCCACAATTTCTTATCTGTGTCAAAATGAAAAGAGAGGGGTCAGCCCTCGAAAATAGAAATTAGCTTGTTTGCCTGACTCCTTATCTTCCTGTTTTCCTTCATCAGCCAATAGAGGAGACCGTATTCGGCGCGTGTTCCGGTTACAATGCAGATTTTACGCATAAGTTAGCTCAAAGGTGAAAGCTCAAAAAAATTCAGACTGTTTTTCAAACCGCCTTCTCCATCAAGTACTTTTCAAGTATTAGATTTTCAGTCGAAATATTGAAAATATCAGCCAAAGAATACCTATCTGCAGCGTCTAGCACCTCCAATCCGATCATCTTTCCGGATTCGTAATGGGGGACGTTGGTACTTTTGTTACTTTACTAAACACCTATCCCTCAATTTATGATCCGTATCAGGCACTTAGGGGCCAGGTCTTGAATGCCATTTTTTATTAGCCACCCGTTCGCTGCGCTCTCTCGACGGGCACAGACAGACACGGACAAAAGACCTTATCCGCTGGTGGATTCACCAGCAGATAAACTGCCGGCGCCCTTTGGGCGCGAGTAGTGATCTGAGGGACGTCCTTGACCCCGGTTAAATAAAAAGCAAACATAATTTCATCCCGATGGAATAAACGGAAAAATAGATTCCATTGGGCAGGCGGGGCAGACTTATATTGAATAACTCCTTTTCTCACCTGTGATCATCTCATCTAGCACGTAATCCGAGGTATAAATAATTCCATTCTGATTATCTCTAATGACAAACCGGCTACAACCATAATCAACCATAATCAAAAAAGAGACGCTGCCGCCATTGGGGTGAAAATATACCCCTTAAGACCAATTCCTACTAATATTTACAAACCCTTCCTCCCTTACGGAAGAAACTTTGCGACGAGCTCGAAGCCCAAGGCGCGATCCTTCTCATCCGACATAATGATAGTTTTACCGAAAAAAGATAGCCATTTGGTCTTAACTTTGAACATACAAGGCGCGAAGGACGCCAAGGTTGTATTTTTGTTTTTTTCCTGATCAGGACGGATGATCATGAAAAACGCAATGCCCTGCGGGCAAATCACTCCTTCAGTCTGTTGACCATTCGTTTTATGCCGTCCTTCATCAATGGTACATTCCAGTTCAGAAGGAAACCGAGATTAAGATTGGTCAGTTTAAGATAAGTTAAGAGCTGGGCTTCGTGTATCGGAGCTATTTTATCAACGGTCTTGTTTTCGATAATTACAACATCATCAACAATCATGTCATAATAAGGGACATTGCCACTATTCCACTATTCTCGTCATGTTTGTCAAGTAGGCAACAGGGTTTCGCTGGTTCATACGCCACATAACATAACCGTGCTTATTGAAGGGCACGTGTTACTGTCTTAATCCTATATTTTCCAACTTCTAAAATAGTTAAATTATTTGGCAGCTTACTCTCTTCAACATCAATGAAAAACTTCTTAATAATGGATAAGATTTGACTACGAACAAATGTATAGGGAAGCCTTGCTACAATGATTCCACAATGAGTACCCAAAGGATATTTTACAATACTACTGAATCCCTTATCTCTTGATATGATAATCATCCCTTTCTTTTGAGCATATTTGAAAATCTCTTGATCTGTTGCTCCTCTCAGCCCAATTTCCCTTACATCAAATGCGTCGATATTAAGAGATCGCAACAAATCTGCAGTAGGGCGAGGCATGTCTTCATCAACTAAGATTTTAATCACGATACAGCCTCTAATAAGTGAACTTCTTCATCAGCAACCAGTTTAGTAGCATATTCTATGGCTGCCTTTATGTCATCCTCTGTTATTTCATAATCTTCGCAGATTTCCTGGTATGACATACCGCCAGCTAAAGAACCCAGAATAATATCTATTGGAACCCTGGTTCCTTTTATAACTGGTTTACCGTGTCTGATATTCTCGTCAATCACTATTCTTTGCATAATAGAAACCTCCTTTGATGAATGGGGGACGTTGCCACTATTCCACTATTCTTCGGCTATAAGAAATGATAGAGTTCGTTTTTAGGAAACTTAGGGACATGATATAACTTTTCAATAAGTTTCTCATCCCTTTTTTCATTCTTAGACAGGATTAACAGGATTAACAGGATTTTTTGGTCTTTCTCCCTTCCCTGAAGAAAGAGAGAAAACTCGGCATCCTTCATAGCAAGCCA
>DFBI01000099.1:0-2246 GCA_002367335.1 Syntrophaceae bacterium UBA3084
TTTCAGATGTATGGATCTGATAGGAATCGACGATGTTTATGACGCGGCAAAAAAGTTGGTAACTGGGAACTGCATATCATGAAAAAAAACGCTGCGGTCTTCTTAGACAGAGACGGAACGATTAATGAAGAGGTGGGATATTTAAGCAGAATTGAACAGCTTAAACTCTTTCCCGCCACTTTCGAGGCAATTCGAATGATTAACGAACATGGAATGAAGGCGGTAGTGATTACCAACCAGTCCGGTGTCGCAAGGGGTTTATTCAATGAAGACTTCATAGATACTGTCCACAAACTGATCAATAAAATGCTCGAAGAAAAGGGTGTCTTCATTGACCGATTTTATTATTGCCCCCATCATCCGACGGAGGGGGTCGGCAAATACCGGATATCATGCGATTGCAGGAAACCCGCCCCGGGAATGCTTATAAAGGCATCCGAAGAACTTGACATTGACCTGTCTTCTTCCTATGTGGTGGGCGATACGGAGAGAGACCTGGAAACGGCACAAAATGCTGGTGTAACCGGCATCCTGGTACGAACAGGATACGGGAAAGATGTTGCCATTGCCAGGACATTCAATGCTGCATATATTGCCCGTGACATCCTGGATGCAGTCAGGTGGATCATGAGGAATCAGGAAAAATGAATATATTAATCGTGAAATTAAGTTCCATCGGCGACGTCATACACACCCTGCCTTCCCTTGCAGCATTGAGAAAACTCTATCCGGAAGCACATATTTCATGGGTGATCGAGGAAGCTGCTTTAGATATCATTAAAGACAATCCTTATTTAGATAGAATTATCATTTCTCGCAGGAAAAGATGGATAAGCAATCTTATAAAACGAGAACAGGTAAGTAAAACTATAAAGGAAATGATGTCATTTATTAAGTTATTGAGAGATCGTCGTTACGACATAGTAATTGACTTCATGGGACTCTTTAAAAGCTCTCTTATAGTTCTTCTCAGCGGCGGTAAAAGAAAACTCGGTTACAATAGCATGCAGGAGTTGAGCGGTTTTTTTCTCAATGAAAAGATCTACGAAGACATGGATAAACACGCCGTTGATCGTTACCTCGATTTCCTTATCTATCTTGGCGCCGACATTACGGAGCCAGAGTTTTTAATACCAATAAAAAAAGGTGATGAAGAACATATTGAAAATCTACTCAGATCGAATAATGTTCTTATGAAAGAACAATTTATAGTAGTGAGTCCCATGTCTTTCGCCGGGCAAACAAGATTATGGGAAGATGATAAATTCGCCATGCTGTGTGACAGAATTTCGTTTGATTTAAATATAAAGATCATTTTTACTGGAGACAAAAAAGATGGGATAATAAAAAACATCCAGTCCATGATGGCTTTGCCTTCTGTAAACCTTGGAGGTCATACAAATCTCAAGGAACTGGCGTATCTTTATAAATTGGCTGTGTTGGTAATTTCACCCGATTCAGGACCCATGCACATAGCGGCAGCAGTAGGAACACCGGTTATTGCACTTTTCGGTCCTTCCGATCCGAAACGAACCGGCCCATACGGTAAAGGCCACATAGTTGTTCAAAAGGAAATGCCCTGCATCCCCTGCTTTTTGAAAAAGTGTGACACGAAAAGATGTATGAAAGAAATTGGTGTAGATGAAGTATTTGAGGCGGTGAAGGAAATCGTAAACCGGAAAAATAACGGAAGGTGAAATGGCTTACCAATGCACAGTCTATGTAAAGCTTTCTTGGCAGTACTTATAGTGACAATAGTCCTATTCTTTCCTGCATACTCTACAGCAGGTACAACCGATATAAATTCATGTAACAAACGGCTGTTGACGGAATCGGGAATCATAATAGGTTATGGTACGGGAAACATATCTGGAGAGAAACATTATGAACCGATTCTTTTAATCTGGCATCTCGGTTGTGACTTAAAGAGATTCATTCCAAAACTGGAAGATCATCAAGGAACTCTTTCATTGTATATAGAACCGCAGATCAATCCGGTCTTTAATCCTGAAACGGACCTTGAATTTGGGGTTGGTATCGGGCTTAAGTATTTACATCCATTAACGGAAAGAATATCTGCTTATATTTTTGGATCAATAGGCCCTCATTATATCACCGTTAAAACAAAAAATCAGGCAAACGGGTTTCTATTTTCAGACACCATCGGTGCCGGCATCTCGTTCTTCCTGACAGAAAAGTCGTCACTTAATCTGGAATATAGATATCGGCATATGTCCAATGCCGAT
>DFBI01000099.1:2321-3310 GCA_002367335.1 Syntrophaceae bacterium UBA3084
TAACTTCTCAATAAGTTCGGGTGGAGTTTATCCGTAAGGATTTTATAAAAGGCTTACGCCTAAACTCCAGAAGGCCATATGAGCGTCACAAGAAAGGGAGTCAACAATGGCAATCAGTAAAGAACTATTGGATATTTTAGCCTGTCCAAAATGCAAGGGAGAAATTTATCTTAATGAAACTGAGGATGGCCTTATCTGCGATAACTGCAAGCTGATGTACGAAATCAGAGACGGCATTCCTGTTATGTTGATTGATGAAGCGAAAAGGTTAGGCTAATATATTCTACAAAGCTGCTATAAATCTACCGTGTGTCCGGTTTCCTTGAGCACTGCTGACCTACAGGCAGGGCTATACCGGGATTTCAGTTGTGAACCGGTCTTTGGATATATGAAAAAGTATCTTCATGTTTTTGTAACCGTTAAGGTTTCCGACTCTCTCTTACATTCGTAATACGGGTGATTATATCGTCCACATCAATTGAAGCAGGATCGGTTAGAGTATCCACATGTATTATATTGCAATTCTCCGGTCCATAAGCACTCCAGCGCCTAATAAAACGCATGTTATTGGAACCGGCAAAGATCGTCAGACAGGGGAGTTTCAGCGCCGCCGCAATATGTTGACAGGCAGAGTCATACCCTATAAACTCGTCACAATTCGCAATCAGCGCCGCTATCTCTCCGATCCCGCTCTGAACACCGATAATAATGCTCCCTCCGGTTTTTTTAGCTGCAAAACCCCATACACTTCCTTTGTCAGAGAGGGGATTATTTTCCGAATCAAAGAGGATGTGCAGCGCCGGATATCCTTGCTTCTCAACTGCATCGATTAATGAATTTGAATTAAGCAGCTCTTCTTCCCCGAATCCCTTATCGAGCAGGACTACAGTGTCCGGTTCCTGAAGCAATGTCAGCAGGAGTTTTTCTTCCATGCGTCTTCCCACTCGTTTGCGTGGATTGCCGCCCACTCCAAAATTCACGACGATAAT
>DFBI01000010.1:0-301 GCA_002367335.1 Syntrophaceae bacterium UBA3084
TATCCTGGATAAAACTGACTTTGGCGGAAGGATCATCAATGTAGATAAGCTGACGTATGCTGGAAATCCTGAAAACTTAATTGAGATAGAAAAAATGTATCCGGGAAGATACATTTTCGAAAGGGCGGATATTTGCGATTTTGATGTTATAAGGGAACTTTTTTTGCGATATGAGGTTGACGCAATCTGTCACTTTGCTGCCGAATCGCACGTGGACAGATCTATTAAGAAACCGAGAACATTTATATATACAAATATCATCGGCACCTATAATCTTCTCGAAACAGCCCGTGCCCATTCG
>DFBI01000010.1:324-8447 GCA_002367335.1 Syntrophaceae bacterium UBA3084
GGAAACGACTCCTTACCGGCCAAGCAGTCCTTACTCTGCTTCCAAGGCTTCCTCAGATCATCTTGTAAGAGCATATTACAAAACCTTTGGCCTTCCCGTAACCATATCCAACTGTTCCAATAATTATGGACCTTATCAGTTTCCGGAAAAATTGATTCCCCTGATCACCCTCAACGCAATGGAGGGAAAAGAGCTGCCCATTTACGGAGACGGTAAGAATGTCAGAGACTGGCTTTATGTGAAAGATCACTGTGAAGCGATCTGGACTATTATGAATTCCGGGAAAAGAGGACAGACATACAATATCGGCGGCAATATGGAAATGGAGAATATTGTAATCGTACAAATGATCTGTGACATATTAGATGAAATCTACAATCCTGACAAAGCCGGCCCAAGAAGAAACTTGATCACTTTTGTCAAGGATAGACCCGGTCATGACAGAAGATATGCCATAGACTTTACCAAATTACACAAACAATTGAACTGGTCTCCTACGGAGTCATTCGAGACAGGATTGAGAAAAACTATACGGTGGTATATCAATAACAAAAAATGGGTGGAGCGAGTTAACAGTGGAGAATATCAGTCCTGGATCGAAGAGCAATACGGGGAATAAGGGTATAAAAGCAATTTTGATGGTCTCGCAAAAAGTCGTCACTCCGGTGAAAACCGGAGTCCAGAGCCCTCGTAAGTAGCTGAATAGACTGGATTCCGGCTTTCGCCGGAATGACGAAAAATGGTACTTTTCGACTTTTTGCGAGTGCATCAAGGTTGACATTTAAACTTTGTAATTTGTCATTTTCATCCCGTTACCTCTTTAGCGTGTTCTCAACAATAAACGGAGTTGATCGCACTCCAATGCTCCCTTTTTTCACCCATATCCGGATTACTCTGATTGACTTTCCATCTATTGTTACCAAACTCGGCAACTCTTCGACACCTTCTATATTCGCCGTAGCAAATTCATAATAAGATATGTTCGCACTCAGAGGATCCGGTATTAAAATAATCTTGTCTGTATCATAAGGATGCTTTTCCGGCGTTCCTGTAAAGGAAATATGATTTGTTATAAAATCGGGTTGTCTCTTATAGGCATCAATTTCAAACTTTTTTGTCTGTTCCAACAATTTTTCAATGGGCATAATTTCCTCCACTTATTAGATGGCAGTTTCGTAAAAAGTCAAACTTAGCGAATCTGTCATTTCGACGGTTCGGCTGAGCGTTCGGCTGAGCTCACGCCGAAGTCTCACGCCGAAGTCTCACCGAAGACCATAGGGAGAAATCTTATTTTTTCAATGTGTTACGGTCTAAAGATTTCTCGCTTCACTCGAAATGACAAGCTATTGAGATTTTTTTACGAAACTGTCAATCTTTATTTACTCACTTTTCACGTATTGTCAAGTGACAGTATTTTTTATTGATGGAAAGCACCCCTTATGATAGAAGCTGCATATGCTGAACGTGGGATTAACAGGTGGGATAGGAAGCGGAAAGTCAACCGTTGACAGGCTTTTCAGTGCAAAAGGGGCGTACATAATTGATTTCGATGCACTTACCTGCCTTGTGGAAGAACCAAACAGACAGGCATGGAAAGAAATAGTTGCGCATTTTGGGAAGAAAATCCTCAACGCGGATGATACCATCAACCGGAGAAAACTGGCAGAGATTGTTTTCCACGACAGAAAAGAACTGAATAAACTGAACAGCATTGTCCACCCCATCGTTATTAATGAATGGCAAAGGAGAATCGCGGACATCCGAAAAGAAAAAGAAGATGCCATTATCATCTCCGACATACCGCTTCTCATAGAAATAGGGTTGCACAATAGAGTGGACCTCAGAATTCTCGTCTATATATCTTCTAAAAAGCAAATTAAAAGAATTATAAAAAGAAACGGATACAGCATAAAAAAGGCTGAACGCAGACTGAATTCGCAAATGCCAATAGATGATAAGATTCCATACGCTGATTTCGTCATCAATAATGAAGGACATCTAAAAGAAACAAGAAAGACAGTCGATGAAATATGGGGAAAACTCCTCGAAAAAGAGAAGAGTATCAGAAAAGGATATATCAATGATGGAGGCAGAAAATGATAGGGAAAAATGTACTGACTGATTTTAGTTCAAATGTATCTGAACCTGTAATCGATCCTTCCACCTATGTCCATCCCCTCGCGGCTGTTATCGGTAATGTAATTCTTGGCAAAAATATCATGGTCTCACCCATGGCTTCCATCCGCGGTGATGAAGGCCAACCATTGCATGTTGGCGACGATTCAAACGTTCAGGATGGTGTGATCATACACGCCCTCGAAACAGAAGAAAATGGAAATCCCGTCGATAAAAATATTTATCAAGTCAACGGGAAAAACTACGCCGTTTATATAGGCAGAAGGGTTTCTCTTGCCCATCAGGTACAAGTCCACGGACCGGCAGTCATACAGAATGATACCTTCGTTGGAATGAAAACACTTGTTTTCAAATCTTACGTAGGCGAGAAATGTGTAATTGAGCCTGGTGTTATTATCATGGGAGTCACTGTGCCGGACTACAGGTATGCGCCGGCAGGATCAGTTATAAAAACCCAGGAAGATGCGGATAAGTTACCGGAAATCAGCGAAGATTATCCAATGAAAGACATGAACAAAGGTGTTGTCCACGTAAATACCAGCCTTGCGAGAAGCTATTTAATGCGGCAAAGCCGCAAAGGCTAAAGGCAAGGAATTAAGACTAAAAAGTCAGATTTGTTTTTTTCACTTTTCAGCATGAGTAGTTACGCACGGACAAACGAGTTTGTCTTCGGTGAGACTTCGGNNGCTCAGTCGAACGCTCAGTCGAACCGTCCATGCCGCCTGCCTTTGGGCTTTCAGCTTGTCCGGGTTAGAGAATCCTTGGACCCTTAAGATCAAACACGCCCTGTCTTTTTCAGGGTTTCGTTAAAAACATGGTAGAAGGTTTTATTATCTGCTATGCCGTACTTTAAAATAGCGCCGGCTTTATCAATGTTTTTTATATCGATGACGAGATTAACACTCTGGTTAAAGGCCGCCAAGTTATTCATCGATCTGAATCGACTGCTTACCATCGCTACAAAGATGTTTCTTCGTGTACTCATGGGAAGACGGTTGAGATATTCAAGAACCGGGTTATTATCCGGAATCTCAGTCTCAAAGTTTTCATTTACCACAATTAGTTGATATACATGAACACGCATGTACTTTAGTGCATCACTCGCGGAAACAGCTTCTGTAATGTAATAACCTTCTCCTTCCAGAGAATTGATGATTTTTTTTCGTATTGAAGCATCAGTTTCACATATCAGTGCAGTTTCCTCCCCTTCTTCCATAAGATCAAACGGCTTATTCAAAGCATCATAAAACCCGGACGTGATTTTCTCAAGAAGTCCTTTGTCTTCATCCACCATAGTAGCCTCCTCATCCTTTAAAATCTTCTTAGAGGTTTTCCGTAATTCTTATCAACCTGTAATTCTTCTACTTCAGAAGTAGCTTCGCCCCGGGCAGCCTTTATTGAATCAATACCACGTCCGACAACTCCCTTAGTCGTAGCATAGGCCAGAGCTGTCTCCTCGGTGATCAGACCATTATTATATAATTCAACAATACTATCATCGAACGTTATCATGCCAAAAGCCTTTCCCGCTTCGATTATATCAAGAAAAGTTTTACCTTCCGATTCCCCGTGGAGGATCGAATCCTTTACCCTGATGCTGGTTCCCATTATCTCAAAGGCAGCAATCCTTCCGCCACCAACTTTAGGCAGCAATCTCTGACATATTATCCATCGTATTGTATCGGCCAGACGAATTCGAATCTGATTTTCCTCTTCCGAAGTAAACATTCCGATTATCCGGTTAATTGTCTGTCCGGCGTTAACGGTGTGGAGTGTACTTAACACCAGATGTCCCGTTTCCGCGGCAGTTAACCCTATCTCTAGTGATTCTCTATCTCTCATCTCACCGAGCAAGATCACTTTAGGAGCCTGTCTCAATGAAGCACGAAGGCCATTGGCAAACGTATCAAAGTCTTTCCCCATCTCTCTCTGATTAAAGGTAGCCTTCTTATGAGTATGACAAAATTCAACAGGATCTTCGAGAGTTATCACATGAACTGACTGATTATCGTTAATCACGTCTAATATGGCAGCCAGCGATGTTGTCTTTCCAGTGCCCGTTGCACCGGTAAACAGGATTATCCCGTTTTTTTCCTTCGCCAAATCATAAAAGATATCCGGGAGCTTTATTTGTTCGATAGTGGGAACTTTAGCCTCAAGTTTACGCATCACGATAGAGTAAGTTTCATGCTGACAAAAAATATTTACCCTGAAACGAGCCTTTTCGGAAAGCTCATACGAAGTATCACACGATCCTTCTCGAAGAAGAATTTCCGTTAAACGACGATCCTGATTAATAAGATTCATAGCAAAGATTTCTGTTTGAAAAGGGGTAAGCAGAGTAAAGGGAGGACTTAAAACACTTCTAAGTTGTCCAGAGGTTTCTACCTGAAACGGCTTACCGACCGTCATATTCAAATCAGAGACATCATCATACGACTCAAGCATTTGATTCAATAAATAATCCATCTCCTGTCTTCTCATAACCACTCCCCATTCTTGAAATTCAGACTTTGACGGTTTCGTAAAAAGCTCCACTACGCCGACACGTCTGCGTGTGGGCACGCAGACAGACATTATAATGGAAAGTAACTTGCAGCACAGCTACTTAGTGTATCAAATACCAATCTGTGTTTTTACTGTATGGGTAGGAAAGGTTCTAACCTCCCTCCACGGTTCGGCTGAGCGTTCGACGGTTCGACTGAGCTCGCCGAAGGCTGAGCGTTCGACTGAGCTCACGCCGAAGTCTCACGCCGAAGTCTCACGCCGAAGGCTCACCGAAGACTGCTGGACGGCTAAAGTCGCCCCTTCCCTCACTATTTTGATAAATATTTAGAACTCAAAATTGTTAACACTAATCTGCTTTTACAACCCAAGGTTACGAATAAGGGGCAACCAATAGCCATTAACATGCCTATACTTCCGTAAAATCAGTCGGTGGTTTCTTTAAGAACGGCCTAAACCTTGTTTTATCATTCGATTTGGTGTACGCCTCATCTGAACTGATCCATCCTTTATTTAAAAGATTCATAATTGAATCATCGAGAAGTTGCATACCATACTTTTTCCCCGTTTGCATAACGGAAGGAATCTGGAATGTTTTTGATTCCCGGATAAGATTACGGGCAGCCGGTGTGGCAATTAAAATTTCGAGAGCTACACAACGTCCCTGCTTATCAATGCGTTTGAAGAGAACCTGTCCGATGATTGCCCGGATTCCGTCAGCAAGAGTTGAACGGATTTGCATCTGTTCATTCGCCGGGAAAACCTCAATAATACGATCTATCGTCTTGGGTGCGCTGGTCGTATGAAGGGTTGCAAAAACAAGATGTCCCGTTGAAGCCGCCTCAACCGCCAATGATATTGTCTCAAGATCTCTCATCTCACCAAGCAGGATTACATCCGGATCCTCTCTCAGGGCACCTCGAAGAGCGGCAGAAAAAGATTTTGTATGAAGGCCTACTTCTCTGTGGTTTACAATACAATTTTTGCTCTCGTGTACAAATTCAATCGGATCTTCTATGGTAATGATGTGGTCCTTCCGCATGCGATTTGCTTCGTCGACAATAGCGGCAAGGGTCGTTGATTTACCAGATCCTGTTGGCCCCGTAACCAGAACCAGCCCCCGGGGAAGTGTTGCCAGCTTTGTTATAACCGGAGGGAAGCCTAACGCTTCACAAGTAAGAATCTTGCTGGGAATCTCTCTGAAAACAGCTCCCACACCATATTTTTGTTGAAAGAAATTTGCCCTATATCGCGCGAGATTCGGAATTTCATAAGCAAAATCTACGTCGCCAGTTTCTTCAAACTGCTTAATTTTATGTTCAGGCGTAATCTCATAAAGCATTGCCCTTAATTCATCATTCTCCAGAGAGTGATATTTGATTCGTTCCATATCACCTCTGATTCTGATCACAGGCTGTTGGCCTGCGATAAGATGAAGGTCCGATGCTTCCTGTTCATGCATAATCTTGAAAAAGGCATCAATTTTTGCCATACTGTATCTCCCCTGCTTTCAATCGATCATCCAAATAAAAGGCAGGCCCGGTTTTTCGCCGTGATTTTTTGCCTTGCCTGCTTGAGCCAACATCAACGCCTGCGCAAAAAACGCAGTTGCTGAGGATAAAGAACCTAATAACTAATCGTTAAACATTCTAAAAACTTTAGCTACTCTACATTCTTTTACGTAAAAAGATACATGATTGTCAAGGAATCAAATAAGGTTTGAATACTCGACCCCTTGAACCCTCTGGGATTAATTGTAGATAATGCACTTATTTTGCCTTAATTAACCTCAACTAATCGGGATATGATCCACAAATAATTATCGATTCATATGAACTTTAGTGATATGAAATCAAAACACTTGTTTCCGGAGTATATATAACTATGACGCACGATTTATTTACGGATAAAGATTTAAAGAGGATTCGGGATGAGGGATTATCAAAAAAAGAAGTTATGTCCCAGCTCGAAATTTTCAAAAGAGTGTTTGCCCCGGTAAAATTAAAAAGACCATGCACCGTCGGAGATGGTATAGTTGTCATCCCTGATACCGACAGAAAATCTCTGATTACAAACTATAATGAAGCGTCCCAACAGAGGAAAATAATCAAGTTCGTGCCGGCTTCAGGCGCAGCCAGTCGCATGTTCAGAGACTGGTTCAGATATGCTGAGATGAAAGATTTCAATACAGGCCAGAGTGGCGCCGACTTTATAGGAGATCTCCCGCAATTTGCTTTTTACGATGATTTACAGAAAAGCATTTCAGAAAACGGTGACGATATTACATCACTGATAACAAATAGACAATTGCAGAATATCATAGAATATGTTCTGACGCTAAAGGGACTAAATTATGCAAATCTTCCAAAAGCCCTTATAAAATTTCATTCCTATCCGAATCGTAATCGTACACCTCTTGAGGAACACCTTGTTGAAGCCGCTTTGTATGTCCAGAATGCCGGTCATATATGTAGAATTCACTTTACCGTATCTAATGAGCATAAGTCAGATGTTGAAAATTATCTTTCCAAAGTCATGAAATATTATGAAGGCAAATATGGCGTTACGTATGATCTTTCTCTTTCCGTACAACTCTCGTCCACAAATACTATAGCTGTTGATATGAGCAACAATCCTTTCCGGGACAATGAAGGAAAACCGGTTTTCCGGCCTGGAGGACATGGAGCGCTTCTTAAAAACTTGAACTCAATTGACGGAGATATCATATTTCTGAAGAATATTGACAATGTTGCGCCAGATCGGTTAAAGCCGGCAACGGTTCTCCATAAAAAGATCCTGGGGGGTTACCTTGTGCGACTTCAAAAGGAGATATTCGCGAATTTGCATCTTCTTGTTGAGGAGCAGGTGGATAATGAAACACTTTACAGAATAGCCCGCTTCTGCAATGAGCAACTCTTTATAGACCTGCCCCGGTCGTTCGAAGATGTACCCCGGTCGCAAAAAATTGACATTATGATTGATAAGCTTAACCGGCCAATCCGTGTATGCGGTATGGTTAAAAACGAAGGGGAACCGGGTGGCGGACCTTTCTGGATAGAGGAAAACGAAACTCTGTCACTCCAGATCATAGAACAAGCCCAGATCGACGTTGAATCATATGAGCAAAAACGTATATGGAACTCATCCACCCACTTTAACCCGGTTGACCTGGTTTGTGGTGTAAAAGATTACAGAGGCCAAAAATTTGATCTTGAAAAATTTGTCGATAAAAATGCATACCTTATTTCTCAAAAATCATCGGGGGGAAGAAATCTCAAGGCCCTGGAACTTCCCGGCTTATGGAACGGGGCCATGGCTCGATGGAATACCGTTTTTGTGGAAGTTCCCATTGTCACCTTTAACCCTGTAAAAACGGTAAACGATTTTTTAAGAAAAGAACACATGTAACGTAAGTTATAACTCAGGTTCAAGGTACAAGGAAAAACCTTGTACCTTGAACCTTGTACCTTGTACCTTGATCC
>DFBI01000022.1 GCA_002367335.1 Syntrophaceae bacterium UBA3084
AACAGAAACAAATGACAGAAAGGCGTCTTGTAGACTACCCTGTCATCTGCAAGCTATCATCTCGGGTCCGATCAGCATCATTACCCGGGTATTTCTGAGAAGTGAATTCACCCGGCCAGTTCAACCACCTTGGCTACCAGTTTTTCAATGCCTGCCGCCACATTTTTGATGCCCGGTCCAAGCATATATGCGGGGGTGGTTACTATATTGTTGCTTTCATCCACGTGAATCATGTCAACTGTACAGGTTCTGTGCACCCCACCCATCGATTCAATAGCCGATGCTGTAGATGCATCGTTGCCTATTGTAACCTCCGGAGTTTTGCCCGAGAGCGCCTTTGTCAGAGTAGCTGGGGCAATACAGAGTGCACCAATGGGTTTTTGTGCAGAAACCACTTCGTCCAGGAGGCGTTGAACTTCCGGATGTACAGTTGCATCGGGACCCTTTATGGCAAAGTCGCTTAAATTCTTGACGGCGCCAAGTCCACCCGGGATGATTAATCCATCAATATCGGATGCCCGCACATCTTTTAAATTCTTAATCTCACCCCTGGCAATCCGGGCCGATTCTACCAAAACGTTACGTTTCTCGTCAGTTACTTCCTGTGTAATGTGATTGATCACATGGTACTGTTCAACATCAGGAGCCATGCAAATAATCTCAACCCCCACACGGTCCAGGGCCAGAAGGGTCAACACCGCCTCATGAATTTCAGACCCGTCAAAAACACCACAACCCGAAAGAAGCACGCCTATTTTTAACATATCATTTTCCCTGCAAAATTTAAGTTTTCTCTAAATGATCATTCTAAGGACGCATACTGACACAAATGGAATGCACATACCCGGTTGTCTCCTTTAGTGATCCGCCTTAAAACACATCTGTGTCAATATTTCGGAATGAACTATAAGATACATGCAATGTGATGTCAACGAAAAATGTTGCTACCCATGTCAAATCTCGTAACACCAGAATGTGGAGTTACAGGAGAATTCTGCAGGTTTCGCGGCTACTGTCTTTTTATTTAAGGTAGTCGGGCAGTTCGTCTATTTCCTTTCCCTGGAAACTGCAGAGAATGGGACAGGTCTTGCAGGGACCTTTAACAGAAGGCAGTGGCGGTTCTCCCTTGATACTTTCTATAAAATCCATGCATCTGTTAACGTCTTCGTCTGCGCCTTCGATAACCAGCGTGACGGAACCTTCCGCTCCGCCGTAACCTCCCGACATAAAGTGTACAGCCCTGATGCCGAACAGATTGTGTATGCATTGTATTTCAGTAATCAGCTTGCCGTCCGCCACACATACAAGCCCCACTCGAACACCAATGCTTCTCTCTAAATTAAGCCTGCCACCGAATTTTGCTGCCAGATCGACTGAAGGGACCAGCTTTTCCAGACCAACCGGATATATAATTGTTATTCCCTGCGCTTTCATCGGCACGTAAAATTGTCCCATCGTACCCCCCACAGGGTTCCCCATAACTACACCAACTTTCCCCGTATGATCAACAGAGTTTGCACCTTTCAGCAACACATCCGCAGGTCCGAGCTTATCAATCAGAGTAGCCGGATCGACTTTCAAAATCTGGCCTTTGTGAAACGTAATCGGCTGTAGCCGTATTTCCTGATGGAGGGCGCATAAAACTCCTCTAATTACCTGCCCGGCAACATACTTTTCTTTCTCCATCGGCTGGTTCAATAGTTCTTCAGCAATATAGGCATTTGTCGACCCCCTGCCTATGATCAGGTATCCTTCTTTTTGTGCCTTCTGCACTTCGGGCATTGCCGCTACGGCTTTACCAATCAATCTCTTGGATTCTGACGGTGTCAATGTAAATATTGCCTGCATTTTAAATCGCCTCCTTCAGCTGGGTGAATGTTTCATTAAAAAACCTGTTAAACTGTAACAGTGAAAAATAGTTTGCGCAACCGGTATTTGATGAATTACTCAGCTTACCTCTGTCCAATGAAACCTCAATCAGGAAAATATTTCCTCCGAGTTGTTCCGTTATATCGTACTAACAGGAGTAAGCAAAACCTTTTCAGTCAAGCATTCCGTCTATTACCCAAGATCCCGTCATTCTTGCCGATAACAGGTTGAAACGATTTTGATATAGCCTGCTTCCAAAATTCTCACGCAAAGGCGCAAAGCACGCAAATAACAACAAAAGAAAAGAAAAAAAGAAAACCTTAGCGACTTTGCGTCTTTGCGTGAAAGTATTCTTTTTTACGCTAATGCGAATACAAGGCATAGATTTTGCTTTAAAACCATAATTATAAAAGAAGAAATTGACACCACGATCTAACACGAAGCCGTTATGCATAAATAAACTGAATGAATAATAATTAGTGGAAATCATTTCACCGGGAGCCTTTGCTAAACATCACGGGAATCAGCCCCTGGCGTTATTCACCTGTTGACGTTTCGGGAAACAAGACAGGGTAATCTCAACCTAACAAAAGATTATTTCATGCGGGAGGAATAAAGATAAAAATGAAAACTGTCAAAAAAATTATCGTTTCTTTTTCAATAGTTACTATCGTGTTGATTAATACATTGGTATTTGCGGGTGTGAAAAACGAACAATGTATTCAATTTAAAGACGGCAGAGTTGTTCAGGGATATGTGATTGGCATGGACACTAATATCGTCAAGATAAAAACCAGTGCCGGCAAAATAGTTATTCGTCTAGTTGATGACATAGTTTCTGCGAAGGATTGCATTAATACAAGAGGAACTATCGAAGCAAAAGAAAAACAAATAAATCTTTCAAACATTTTACACGATCAACCTGCGCCAAAATTATTTACAGAATTTGGATTATCAACTAAATATATCAACGGAAATTCAACTTACCATATTAGTTTTGATGATTCGTGGGCAAATGGAGGTCACGGTGAAAGTGAATTGGAGTTTCCTTATGATAATTTTATGACAGGTATAACTTTAGCAATTGGAAGTAAGTATACAGAAAAACCCAAGCAGACCAGGGGACTGTTAACCCTTTCGTTCTTTTACTCCCCCAGTATGGATTCCGGAACCATGAAAGATTCGGACTGGATAGAAAATGATGCCGCTTTTGAAGAACCTCCCCATGCAGGCAAGGACTGTTATACCGAATCAGATGCTGAATTTACAGGACTAATTTTTGATATAAATTACGCATACCATTTCAGCCTGAATAATAATTGGACTCTCGGTCCAATGATCGGTTATAAACACATGGATTTCAATTTTGACATATATGGATACAGCGGCACTTACTGGACCACTCCAGTATCAGGAACAGGTAAAGTCTTAGAATACGATGTTCACTATAAACTTCCTTATATAGGTCTTAGTTCGAATTTACTCTTCGGCAAAAAAGATCAATTTCAACTCAATTTCACTTTTGGTTACTCTCCCTGGGCAAAGGTTAAAGACAGCGATGACCACCTGTTAAGATATAAATTGTCTGAGGGAGATTGTGATGGTCATGCATACCTGGCTAATATTAACATCGACTGGAACTTCTATTCCAATTGGACTCTTGGACTGGGGGCTGAATATGTAAATATTGATACCAGCGGAAAACAACATCAGAGTTGGTATGACGGCCCTTATGCCGGATCAACAATTGATGTAAATGATAACAAAATAACTTCTTCGTATTGGTCAGCCATGTTCAGTATTTCATATGCGTTTTTTTAAATAGAAGAGCAAAAAGCAAATATTCACCCAAAGCAACCTTGAACCTGAGCAGTTACAAAGACTTTTATGAAACCGCCAATTAATAACCATTCGTGATCATGCGATTTATTCAACTCTTTCAACAATGTTCCCAGCTTTTTGTTGCTCTGCCTTGAACAAATCGGCGTACTGCTCTCTGAGGAAGGTAATTATACAACCAACCCCTTCCACCTGATCAGATTTTTTGTCTACCTTAACATCGATAATCCCCGGAGCGACAAGAGTAATCCGTCTGTTTATCCAGTATCCCAATTTGTATGCACCTTTATGAAGAACATATCTGTCCAGAAGTGGAACTATTGTTTTCAACATCACTACCGAGAGCACTGCGCCAATGACAAGTTTTACGGATAGCGATAAACCCTTAAAATCGAACCTGAATCCCTGTTCATCACTAATCGGGAGAAAATCGCTAAAGATTGATGCGAATGAATCGGTTCCCTTCACCAAGTCTGATTCGGGGAGAACCCAGAAAACAATCCAGAACCCGGCAAGGAGACCAAGAACTATAGAAATTTTTCGTGTAATTTTTCTTGTCTTTCCCCGTACCACATCATTGTAATACTTTTTTGCCGACTCAATGTGATGGTTACAATAGGGAATCTCAAGCTTTACTCCGTCAAAATCGGTTTTTATCCTTTCAGTGGCCGGTTTCATGCAGTGACAGCATATATCGGGGAAGGGTGGACTTATTCCTTCGCCGGATCTTTCTTGTAACCATATTTTAACGGTGTTTTTCAAGCCCCGTCTCCTTTCCCGTATATCAATGATTCTGTTGATTATTCCAAAGCATTAATTACTTGTTTAGTATGTTAAATCATTTTTTATGATTAAAGAGTCAAGCCGGAGAATATAAAAGGATCATTTAAAAGGCGAGCGGGCCACAATTGAGAAAGGCGCTCCTGATAGCAGGATTCGAGGGATATCAAAATATCCATGTCCTGACGCCCCGGGACATAATCTCTACCCAGTACTTGGACCGGTGGTCACCGCCCGCCAAAATGAATTCTTCTGTAAAAGACAAATGGAATCGTGATATTGAACTTTAGCGAAAATCAAACAAATATAATGAACTGCCGTACGAACAGTAGATACCTGTTGAGATTTAATATAACGCTATTATTGTGAAAAGATCAAGGCATAAAATTATTGGGTGGCAGAGAGAATTCTCAGCCTTTTATGGTTTTAGCCTGTATCCACCCAAAAGAAAAATGTTATCATAAAACCAGGATCGGCGGATCAAAATCTGTCAATTTTTAATTAATTGATCAGCTACAACCGCATGTAATCATAGCCAATAAAAAGGAAAAGCGTCTCTATATTTCCGCTTTTAAGAAACTGAAGGTCTTTTTGCCCTTTTTTGACAAGCTGAATAATTCACTTTTTGTTATTTTAGATACTATTTCATTCTCTTTCATATGATGGTCGCTAAAGGATAGAATTCCATTTGGTTTCAATACTCTCTGTATTTCTTTCAATACTCCATTTGGATCACTCAATTTATGGAATATATCGTACAATAGAACCGCGTCAAGACTGCTGTCAGACAATCCGGTTTTGCAGTCAGAACAAATCGTTTCAACATTCGTCAACCTTCTCTTTGCAACGATATCTTGAACCATCTGAATTGCAATGGGATGGATATCCAGAGCGTATATTATACCTGATTTACCAACCAGCTCAGCAGCGGCGAGGATATAACTTCCGGGTCCACAACCATAATCGAGTATGTGAAATCCGGCTTTTATACCCACTTCCTTCAATATATTCATTCGAGGGGAAAAGAGATCACGAAATACATATCCAAAAGACATAAATTTAAAACCAAAATTTGATTCTGGGTTATCCATGTTTGTCTCCCTTATTACTTGTTGAACCACGCAACACAGAAGTCAGAAAGTACTTCATTTACAAAATCGCTCTCCCCTAATATTCGTTGATCGCTCTTGATACGATCCTGTCCGCTCAGCCTCATCTTTTTGACTTCATCCCAACCACCAAGGCTTCTTATCAAACCGCCTCCTGCCAGCTCAGGCCGCCGCCCCAGGGGAATGCCCTTTTTAACGTAGGATTCATACCCCTTTCTCGCTTCACCAACCCTTCGTCCAAAAAAGCCTAAAACATAGTCAACATCCTGCCATTGCCTCTCTTTCTTCCCCATCAAAGCACTGTGCCCACTATAAGAATAACGATCCAGTTCCTTCATATCAAATACAACTTTTGCCCTTAATGGATTCAAATGAATATACCGAACCAGTTCCTGCAAA
>DFBI01000085.1 GCA_002367335.1 Syntrophaceae bacterium UBA3084
GGTTGAAGGCGGCGGTCTCGAAAATCGCTATCTTGAGCAATCAGGATCGTGGGTTCGAATCCCACCCTCTCCGCCATTATTTTGAAACAATCAAAATTGATACCAGCAATTTAGGATCGTTTTTTAAATTCTAGGAATCTTATTTTTTAGAGATGGTTTTTTGTAACTCTTTTGCTATAGCAACATGTCGTTCTGATTCTTGGTATTTTCTTAACCTGTTATATATATCGGCCAGGATAAAATGACCAAGGATAGTGGTATTTAATTCAGGTTTTCGGTCCAGTCCCTTCATAACCAAATTCTTAGCCTCATTTAGATCCTTTCCATTGTCCATGTAAGCTTTGGCTAAAAAAACATAGGCGTCAGCAAATTCTTCATTCTTCTCTATGCAACTTTCAAATTCATTTATGGCTTTATCCAAGTCTCCTGTTTTCGTATACAAAAGGCCTAAATTGAAATCTGGCTTATGGTTATGTGGGCTTGTTTCTTGTTCCTTTTTGTATTCCAAAACTGCCTGGTTGAATTCACCTCTTGCTTCATGAATCAAGGCCATATTAAAATGAGCATTAAGGAGAGGAATGCTCCTTTCAATACTGAGAGCTATTTCAATCTCTTTCTCGGCCATATCATACATTTCTTTCTTAATATATACCGCACCTAATTTATTGTGATAGGCTGGGGCCTCAGGATCGATTTCGACACAAGTTTTTAAATAACTCAATGCTTTATCCAAGGCTCCTTTATCTAGATAGATTTCTCCTAAATGCCAATAGGATTTTGTGTCTTTAGGATTAAGATCGATCAATCGTTCAAAGCCAACTATGGCCTTATCATAATCTTTCATCTTTTTATATGCCAGTGCAAGCCCCCATGTGGCATCGTAATAGTCTGGATTTACAGCAAGGGCTTTTTTGTATTCTTCAATAGCCTCCTCATATTTTTCCTGTTTGGAATAAATATTCCCGAGTATATAACGAGCCTCAAGGACTGATTCATCTTTTGTTAGGACATTTTTAATCTTATTCTCAGCCTGTTCCATTTTCTCTTCTGTAACCAAAAACTGCGCATTTTTTATCTCGTTATACAGCTCAATCTTATCTTTGGGATCTTCCAGTTTTTTTCCTTTCTGCTTTGAAGATGTGTGAAAAGATCCTATGTATCCTAAAGCTTGAAGTTTAATCAGTGAGTCATTGTCAATTTGCTTTGGAACCGCTTCCTCAATTCCTTCGGCAGAATAACTATCTATCAAAGTCTCTAACTCTCTTTTCATTTCATGACCGAGTGTGGGTTTGTTATTTACGATATTATTGATTTCGCCAGGATCCTCTAGAAGATCATAAAGTTCCGGTTTGGGAGCATCTATAAATTTATACTGACCTTTGCGAAGTGATTTTAGCTCGCTCCATCCATAATGAAACTTGGGCCAATAAGTCTCGCTGTAAGCTAAAAAGTCCTCTCCTCCCTGTTTTCCCAAGATAAATGGTAGAAAACTTTCTCCTTGAACACTTTCAGGGACTTTTTCACCAAGCATATCCAGAATAGTAGGCATAATATCTATGCTTCTTACCTGGTTAGGGATTACACTTCCCTGGAATTTTTTCTCTGGAAACCTAATGATAAGAGGGATTCTAACATCTGAATCATATATGAAAAAACCATGGGCACTTTCTTTATGCTCTCCAAGACTCTCACCATGATCAGCAGTTAAAATAATCAAAGTCTTGTCCAGTAAATTTTTCTCTTCAATAAAACTCCGAAACTCACTTATCAACTGATCAACATAAGCTATTTCACCATCATAGAGTCCAAAATACCTTCCTTTATATTGGGTTTTATACGGTTCAGGCGGATCATAAGGAGTATGAGGATCATAAAGATGGATCCAGGCAAAAAATTTGTTTTTGGAGTTTTTTTCCAGCCATTTATAAGTTTCAGCAAGGACTTCATCTCCTCTCCTCTGGACTGAATCTAGGCTGATGGTTTTATATTTTGTAAGATCAAAATTATCAAAATAATAATCGAAACCTTGATCGAGTCCCCACCTGGAATCCAAAACAAAAGCGGCTACAAAAGCTGCAGTTGAATATCCTCTGTTTTTCAAAACTTCAGCTAATGTGATTTGGCTTTCTTCAAGATAAAATCCCCCGTTGTCCCGGACTCCATGGTAAAGAGGAGAAGTACCTGTGAAAATTGAAGAATGAGAAGGTAAAGTCAAAGGGGCTTGAGTGATGTTATGTTCGAAAAGAATTCCTTCCGTCGCCAATCGATTGATATTAGGAGTTTTTACCAGGTCATATCCATAACACTCAAGATGGTCTGCACGAAGGGTATCTATAGTAAAAAGAATGATGTTCATCTCATCAATATTCACAGGCTCCATCTGAGACTCGAAAGATTTAAATAATTTTTGGCTTACAGTTTCTTTGCCAGGTCTATATGTATAGAAAAATATATAAATTAAAATTCCAACTAAGATGACAAAAACAAGACTAAAAATTAGTGTTTTTTTATTTTTGAGCATTTTTTATTCTATTTTTTATTTTACAACATATTTATATTTCGTTACAAGATGTCAAATTGAGTCGTTTTCTATTATGTGATAAACCTGAAGCCCCTTTGGATAGATCATTCGTCTCTAAATACCTAGATTAGTAAAAGTGCAAAGAGCTCAAAGCCTTTAGGAAACGAATGAATGATTTTTCTCCAGTGTTAGTAATTATGGTTTGAGTGAAGCTGCGGCTTTGAGGAATATATCCATCTCTTCGGGAGTATTATAGTGAGCTGCTGACAAGCGGACTGCATCCGGCCATCCAAGTGAATTAAGGGCTGCTGTTGAGTAAGGGTCTTGTATTCTAGCTGCGAGCCTGACGTGGAACTCATTATTAAAGCGTTTTATTGCTGTTGAAGAATCCATCCCATTTATGCGGAAGAGGAAAATACACAGCCGGTTTCCTATGTCACTGTCCATTTTGCATGGAGTCACATTTTCAAGCTGTCTCAATCCTTTGATTTTGTCCGTACCGTTCATAGCCCTGTGGAGGAGTGCTTTCATATGGCTGTGGATAGCATCTTTGGCAGCTATGACTTGCACACGTCTGTCTTTAGAATCTGTAAAATGACTTCCCAACCAGCACAGGTAGTCCATTACAGCAGACCAGGCAGTATACATTGGATGAGCCGGAGAGCCAAGTACCCAGTCTGTCTCAGGTTTACCAATTAATTTCCAGTGGGGGAGTTTAGCCAACCTGTCTGAAAGATGGGCAAACCCGATTCCTTTCACACAGCAAGCCTTATATGGCCCGAAAGCATATGCGTCAGATCCGATGTCTTCAACATCGATCGGTCCATGTGGAGCATATTGAACTGCGTCCACCATGACATACAGTTCCGGTTTTATCTTTCGAGCTTCTTGTATGATATATTTGGCATCATTTATGGCTCCGGTCTGATTAGAACCATGCTGAAAAACCAGAATACAGGTGTCTTTGTTAATTTTTTCAAGAATGGCTTCCGGAGGCACAGAACTTATTTCACGCGAAACTTTTGCAACACGCCATTCCATTCCGTTTATCTCCGCAAAATATTTTGTTGAGCTCAAAACAGCCGGATGTTCAAGTTCAGTTGTTACGATGTTTTTTCCCGGGATATGGGAAGTGACTGCGTTTAAGGCACGAAACATAGCATGTGTGGCACTGTGTGCAGGCATGATAACTCCGGCCTTGGCGCCGAGAAAAAGCTTTACATCCTCAATCCCTTTCTGCACAGATTTTACAACATAGTCTGATGCAGGATTATATCTGAATAATTCATCTGGTAGCGCAGTTTCTCTTGCCATAGTTTCCATTACTGTTTTGAGGCGTAGGGATCCTCCAGAAGCTTCAAAATATGTGCGCTGGCCTGAGAATGGATCCCAGTTGACATAAAGAAATTTTTCGCGAATTTTCTCTTGAAGTTCCGGGGAAAACATCCTATTCTCTGCTGATATGTTCATTTTGATTCTCCTTAAATAATCATATTATTTACATTTGGCGTATCCATTTAAGTCGTGCCATACGAATTCCGGTGTAATCTGACTTCATAGCTGCAATGTAATATTGGCGGTCAAAAAAGATAATTCGGACCACTTCAAACGGCAGTGTCCCGATTATATAACGATCATCATCAATTCCAAAATCCAGGGGGTTAGGTGAACGATAAATAGTAGTCTCATATTTATCTGCTTTTTTTGAGGGATGGGCTCTAAAAAGATAAAAAGAATACTCTTCAGGAAGATAGATAACAAAAGGGCATTCGGCATCGCTAGGTCCTTTGCCTCCACGGCCGCCGCAAGAGACTATTTTAGATTCACTCCAATGATATAGGTCTTTTGAGGTGCGACAATAAATGGCGCCTTCTTTGTGAGGGACGCCAGTATAGTAGATGTAAAAAGTATTCTTAAATGCCATTACCATCGGGTCTCTAGTACTGGCTCGATGACCCTCTGTGAACATTCCTGCCAGATTATCCGCCTGCAGGATGCGGGCAAATGTTTTTCCGTCCCAGCTTTTGGCCATGCAAATATTAACCCAATCGCCATAGAACATAAAGTATTCTCCCTTATGCTTATAAACGAAAGGGGCTTGCAATCCTCCAATAGTTTCACCAAGATTGGGGTCCGCCTCTATAGCAATGCCCATTGGTTTCCAATCGCTATCTGTTAGGTGTTCTCCCTGCCAACGGAAAAACAGCCTGTTTCTGCCTCCGCATTTAGTCCGGCGCACACATGACCACAACTGCCAGGTTCCGTCTACTGCTTGCCATATACCAAAATCCAGGGGTTGTTGACGATCTGTCTGGTATTTTCCCAACTCTGGATTTCCGGCGATCTCCCACCATTCCCCATCAATTTGGGGCATCAAAATTCCTTTATCTTTATGTGTTTCCGAATTCACTGTTCCTCCTATTTGAAATTAAGCAATTCCTGCTATTTAAAGAATTAAAATGTACCAAATCTCGTCATCAGGAATAAATTCACCGCAGATTCTCCTTTTGATCTCTTGATTAGGGAATCAACGGATGTTTTTTTTTCGGGCTCTTGTATATCTCTCTGTTTGTTTTTATTTTATGATTTAGAAAATATCATGAGCTGTCAGTATTCTGCAGAAAAGACAAGACTGCTATAGAATCTGTCCCTTAAACCAGCCTGCCGTGTTGTGGAAGTTTGCTACTGCACTGCCGGGAGGTACCAGATTGTCACATGCTTCCCTCAGCGAATCGCTCAGTGTCATCTCCATGACGGGAATAAGATCTTCTAGATGCTCCATATTCTCAGGACCAAGTAAAGGAGCGGTAACGCCCGGTTGATCCTTGCACCACAGAACTCCTAATTGGGCTGGTGTGAGACCGGCATCTTTTGCCAATTTCACAAACTTATCTCCTACTTCGATGCCTTTCTGCGTAACTCGGTCTGCATAAAATCCACCCCTGAGCGCAGCGCGCGAATCCTTTGGATATACATCCTCTTTCTTATATAATCCAACTAAAACGCCCATCGCAAGAGGAGACCAGGTTAGAAGACCAACTCCATGTGACTGCACCATCGGAATCAATTCGTTCTCGATGCGTCGGTCTAAAAGATTATAAGGCGACTGTTCTAAAGAGTAGCGCACATAACCTTTAAATTCGCTGAGCATGATCGCTTCCATCACTGCCCACGCAGGATGAGTTGAACATCCAACATATCGAATCTTGCCCTGACGCACCAAATCTGTCAAAGCACCCAAGGTCTCTTCAATGTGTACTATTAGATCTTGACGGTGCATCAGGTAAATATCGATATAATCAGTCTGAAATCGTTTCAATGACTGCTCACACGCTCGGATTATATTCAAACGGGACGGACCATGCTCATTTGCCGGCATCTCAGGAACGAATTCATCAAGCGTCAACCCAGGATGGCGCTGCCCATGATCACACTTAGTCTCGAGCAATACCGAATGGCGTGTTCCGCTCTCCTTTAGTGTACGACCGATGATACGCTCGCCTTCACCTTCCGCATATGAATCTCCAGTATCAATAAGATTGATTCCGGCTTCAACAGCTCTGTTTAATATTTTAGCACAATCCTTTTCGGGTAGTGGATCGGCAAAACAATCTGTTCCTAGACCAACAGGGGAGATTTCCACTCCAGTTCGCCCTAATATACGATATTTCATAATTTTACCTCCATGATAAATTTTTTAATTCTTTATAATTGCTGAATAGTATTGATCTTTAACCTGACTACAAATTTCTTTTGAAACATTACTTCCTATTAACCTAGTATTAACAAGATACTGTGATTTGAATGTATATTCTACTTTAATATCAAGCACGATAGAAAAAATTCTTTCAAATGTAAGATTAAGTTCAACATTTTATGTCAAATATTATACGCTGTCAAATAAATGGATAATTAATCTGCAAGAGAGCACCGCAGTTTAAATTTTAAATGATAATAATTGGTAGATTCCTTTACAAACAGGTCAAAAATTCTATATTATAGAATACCATAAAAATTAAAACACAAGGAGT
>DFBI01000012.1:0-5221 GCA_002367335.1 Syntrophaceae bacterium UBA3084
CTGCAAGCGCTGGCTGAGGCAAAAGTTACTCTGGATGACATTGAGGGCATTGCTGTTACAAGAGGGCCCGGCTTGATAGGTTCTATTCTGATTGGTCTTTCCGTGGCGAAGTCGATAGCATTTGCAAAAGGACTGCCATTTGTCGGTGTAAATCATCTCGAAGGTCATATTGCCGCTGTCTTTCTTAACGATAAAAAACCGGATTTTCCTTTCGTTGCCCTTGTTGTTTCGGGAGGTCATACGAGCATTTATCTTGTACGTGACTTGGAGAATTTCATAATCCTTGGACAGACGAGAGATGATGCCGCAGGGGAAGCATTTGATAAGGCTGCCAAAATGCTTGATCTGGGATACCCGGGAGGAATTGTCATAGACAGGCTGGCAAAGAACGGAAGCGCTGATTATGTTAAATTTCCGAGGCCTATGAAGAGTAGCATGGATTTCAGTTTCAGCGGACTTAAAACGTCGCTGTTAACCTATATAAAAAATAGGAAAACCCCTGTTGAAGAAGAGGAAATTCCCCATATTGCGGCCAGTTATCAGGAATCTATCGTGGATGTTCTGGTGGAGAAGACATTGAGGGCTGCTGAAGACTATTCTCTTGAAAGAGTGGTTGTATCAGGTGGAGTTGCAGCGAACAGCAGATTGAGGAATACATTTTATAAGGAAGGGAAAGATAAAGGAATAGAAATATTTATACCTCCCTCGATACTATGTACGGATAATGCTGCAATGATAGCCGTTGTCGGTGATAATCTTTTGAGAAAAGGTAAAAAGGATCATTTCGATTTGAATGCCGTATCCAGGTGGCCTCTGGAACTGGTAGGAAAAGCATGAACCTGAGACAAAGATTTAAGCAGTTTTACGATCAGTTTATCAGTCTCAATGGGACGCCTGAAAGCATTGCATTTGGTATGTCCATAGGGATTTTTGTTGGGACGATTCCGATAATACCATTTCACACCATTTTCATCATCATTCTAACATATATCCTGAGGCAGAATTTTACAGCTGCTTATCTTGGATCCTGGCTGATATCAAATCCCCTTACCACGCCATTTCTCTATCTTACGCAATACCATTTGGGGAAGTACCTGTTGGGAGATAATCAATTGCAGCTAGCCTTCAACGAGTATTCTATATGGCATATCGTGCATGCGGGGAAGAGTGTTGCCTGTCCATTGTTGCTGGGTGGAATCATAATGGCGCCATTTTTCGCCGTTCCGGCATATTTTATTACCTATAAAGTTGTAGTAACCATAAGAAAAAAGCGCCGACATCAGACATGACATCTCCACGGGGTATCCTTAAAAAATATGGAATACGTCCCTATAAGGGCTTGGGGCAGTCATTTCTTATAGACAATAATATCACGGGGAAAATTGTAAATGTCATGGATATTAAAGACGATGATACGGTTGTTGAAATAGGCGCCGGGCTGGGGGTTATGACGGCCATGATTGCAAAGCAGGCACGTAAAGTAATTGCCCTTGAGATAGATCCGGGATTATTAGACGTTTTGCATGAAGAGCTGAAAGATGTTTCCAATGTTGAGATACTAAAGCGGGACGTTCTGAAGTATGATTTCCCCATTCCTCTTGAAGATGTTGCCTCACAGAAGTTAAAGGTAATCGGTAATATTCCTTATAATATTTCATCGCAGATATTATTCAGGTTGATCGAATTTAGAGATCATGTTTCGTCCATGGTTTTGATGTTTCAAAAGGAAGTTGCCGAAAGGATAATGGCGTCTCCCGGGACTAAGGAATATGGGTTACTTTCCGTTATCACTTCAATGTATACGATACCCTCAAAGGTTGTAATGGTTCCGGCCGGTTGTTTTTATCCCAGACCGAAGATTGATTCCACCGTCCTGAAGATGGTCGTTCGGGAAAAGCCCCGGTTTGAGGTAATGAATGCCGATTTTTTCTTTAAGCTCGTAAAAACCGCCTTGTCAAAGAGGCGAAAAACCCTCTTGAATAATCTGAGAAGTTCAAACCTTTTGCAATCGTCTAAGACTGATATTGACAAAATTCTCACCAGGCTGGAGATTGATGGTCAAAGAAGGGGAGAAACGTTGACGGTAGAAGAGTTCGGCAAATTGAGCAATGCTATTCTTTCCAAAATGTTGCTGTTTTGAACTTGGCGGATAACCCGTGTCAAGAATAGGCTGGTTTATGCTTTTACAAAGCTCCAGAAGGAAGGATTCCGGGATACGTATGCAGATGCGCTATAGTTTGTTCTATTTTACATGGTAATTTAATTGAGGAGGTAACAGATCAAGATGGGATCAGAAAAATTGTCGGGTGTTTCAGTAGATCAGATGGAAAATTTAGTTGAAAATATGATGTGGTTCTGGGGGAACCTTTACCAGAGATGGAGGGCTGCCGCAGAAGATGAATATGGAGTTGATGCTGCGCTCAAACTGGAACTTAAATTTATCGGCAGCATAGGGAAATCGCATGCCAGGGGAATTAAAAGTATTCTTAATGTGCCAAAAGGAATCGCCGGGTTTATTGAAGCATACAGGTTTGCCCCGGAAAATTTTGTGGAGGGATTCAGAATTTCAGAACAGACGGACAAATATGTAGTGGTTTATAATCCATCATGTTCCGTACAAAAGGCGAGGACTGACCGTGGCAAACGCGAGTTTCCATGCAAAGAATCAGGGATACTTTACTTTACAGCTTTTGCCCGTGAAATTGATCCGGATATCAGATTGAGTTGCATTGTGTGTCCTCCAGATGATCACCCGGATGACTGCTTCTGTAAGTGGAAGTTGGAGGTTGCATAGTTGCAGCGGAAGCAAAATTAATACATTCTACTTTTCTCTATACAAATTTCTTGACAAGGGTATTTTTTTCTGGTAGCCGTCACTCAAATTGAAATTTTACGGTAGATTGCTGCCGTAAAATCAAGTTTAGACCCGCTTGGATCCTTTAGGGGACTGGGACGGAAGAGAAAAGGTGTATCTTTGTAATCTTAGCCTCCCGTTTCAGACGGCGAGGCTTTTTTATTGGGAAAAATTTTATGAAGACCATTGAATCCGTTAAAGAAATGCAGGCATTTTCTGAATCCATGAGGATTGCGGGAAAGAAAATTTCATTAGTTCCCACAATGGGATATCTTCATCAGGGTCATTTGAGGCTGATGGAAGAGGGGAAAAAGCGGGGAGATTGCCTGGTTATCAGTATCTACGTCAACCCGACACAGTTTGGTCCTGGAGAAGATTTCGAAAAATACCCGAGAGATTTTGAGAAAGACGAGAAACTTGCCGGGGATGTTGGCGTTGATGTGATTTTCTATCCTTCAAACAAAGAGATGTATCCCGAGCATTATCAGACTTATGTAAATGTAGAAAGGGTTACCCAAAATCTCTGTGGTATGTCAAGGCCCGGTCACTTCAGAGGTGTGGCAACGGTTTGTATGAAGCTCTTTAATATTGTAAAACCCCATATTGCGATCTTTGGCAAAAAGGATTTTCAGCAACTGGTGACTATCAAAAGGATGGTAACCGATCTTAATCTGGATCTCAAGGTTATCGGTTTGTCCACGGTAAGAGAACCCGACGGACTCGCCATGAGTTCGAGAAATACTTATCTGAAAGATGCTGAAAGAGAGTCTGCCCTCAGTTTAAGCCGCGCTCTAAAATTTGCTAAGGAGTTATACGATAACGGCGAGCGGAATGCCGCCAAAATCATTGAGGGAATGCAAAAATTTATAGAAAGACACCCGCATACCAAAATCGATTATATAAAGATTTGCGATACAACAACACTGGAAGACACAGAGCAACTTGAGGGCGAATCAGTTGTAGCATTGGCAGTTCGTATTGGTTTACCAAGACTTATAGACAATTATGTTTTCGGAGAACCGTTGGATTTATAAAAGAAAAGCGAGAAGAAGACATTTTTGTATTTATATTTTAAGGAGGGATAACGATCGTGCAAAGATTCATGCTTAAATCAAAACTTCATAGAGTCACCATAACAGATGCTCATCTTGACTACGAGGGAAGTATTACCATAGATAAAGGTCTGATAAAGGCGGCGGATCTTGCTCTTTATGAAAAGGTAGATATTTATAATGTCTCAAATGGCGAGAGGTTTTCTACCTATGTTATTGAAGGAGAAAAAGGTTCCGGTGTTATTGGTCTGAACGGTGCTGCAGCGAGAAAAGGCTCGAAAGGTGATATTATCATTATCGCAAGTTATGTCATTGTAGATGATGCCGTGTTGCAAAACTGGTCTCCAAAGTGTGTGTTTGTTGACGGGGAAAACAGGATTAAGTAATATCCATCCGGAAATGAAGTAGATTTCTCTAGAGTTGTATTGAGGTTGCACAGGAGTGGCAATTCTCGTCACCCCTTTGTTAATGCTTCGAAATAAGTTGTTGAAAAAAACCCTTCTTTTTGCTATTTGATCTAGTGCTTCTATCCCGAATTACGTGGGCTGTAAAATCCAAAAATGAGAAAAACATTAAAAAATATATTTATCACCGGAATAATCGCGATCATCCCCATAGGGGTTACGCTGTATATCTTCTTTTTTTTGATGAATCTGATGGATAATCTACTCAATATTATCCCGCCTCGATTTCATCCCGACCAGATTTTTCCCTTCCATATTCCGGGGCTCGGAGTTGTCTTTACAATTATATTGATATTAATAGTCGGTATTATTGTCCAGAGTTATATTGGGAAACGATTTGTTCACCTCGGTGAATGGATTCTCAGCAAAATACCGTTCATTAATGGTATTTACAATGCGGTAAAAAAGCTTGTCGAATCAATATTGGGCGATAAAGGTCAGAGTTTCAAGAAAGTGGTACTTATAGAATATCCCAGAAAAGGATTGTATTCTGTAGCCTTTGTTACGGGTATGTCTGAGGGAGAAATCCAGGAGAAAACGGTCCAGAGGAATATAAATCTTTTTGTTCCCACGACACCGAATCCAACATCAGGGTTTTATATCATGATACCTGAAAGTGATGTAATTGATTTGGATATGACGGTGGAGGAGGCTTTTACTCTCATTATATCGGGAGGAATGATTTCTCCGCCTTCGCGTACTAAAAACGTACAGTGATTTTTACGAGACCATCAAGGTTGATGCTTTCGTAAAAAGTCATAAAACTCCCTCTCCCTTGATGGGAGAGGGTTGGGGTGAGGGTGAATACAGCGTTATTTCAGTTACTTACATCCCCCTCCCCTTAATCCCCT
>DFBI01000012.1:5269-9814 GCA_002367335.1 Syntrophaceae bacterium UBA3084
AAAAGTTATGCAGATAACATCTGAAGGAGTCAAGATAGGGCATCCGGATATGGTGGCTGATGCGATTGCAGCTAATATTATTGCGGAAATTCTGGATGAGGAAAATAAGAAAGGGATGGATATACACACCATGCCTCACTGCGGTCTTGAGGTTTTCCTGGGGAAGGGCTTTTGTATTGTCGGTGGAGAAGTTGCTACAAGAATCTATGTAAATATCGAAAATTCCGTTCGTCAAACGGTATTAAATATAGGTTACAACGATGCAACTGTTGGGCTCAACGGAAACTCAATGGGAGTTTTTAACACGATTATTCCCCAGTCACCTGATATCAATATTGGTACACGTGCTCATCTTGGTAAATACAAGGAGATAGGAGCGGGAGACCAGGGTATTATGTATGGTTTTGCCGTTGACGAAACACCCGAACTGTTGCCACTTCCTTATGTGTTGGTGAACAGAATGATGAGGACTTTCGAAAGTTCCCGAAATCCCATATTCGCCCCCGACGGTAAAGGGCAGGTGACTGTTGATTATGATAAGAACGGTAAACCCGTGAGGGTGGCAAAGGTTCTCATGTCAAATCCCATTGATTATCGTCATATTGCAGGTCAACAGAAAGAGGATATTGAAGTAATAGCAAAAGAGAAAGCCTTTGGCAGCCTGGGAGAGTGGGTCGATGAAAAAACAGAATTTATGTTTAATCCCACGGGAGAGTGGCAGGCGGTCAACTCCTGCAGCGCTGCCGATTCGGGAGTCACGGGTCGCAAGCTTGTTTGCCAGTTCTATGGCGCATACCCCGGTGCTCAATTAGGCGGCGGGGCGGTCGTAAATAAAACGCCGGAAAAGGTCGACTGTTCCGCGGCTTTCGGATCTCGATATGCCGCCAAGAATCTTGTGGCCGCCGGTCTGGCAACAAAATGCTCGATCCAGCTGGCTTATGCCATAGGTATTGCCAGGCCCATATCTGTGTATATCAATACCTTTGGCACGGGAGTAATGTCTGATTCGAAACTTGGAAAGATAGTGGAAAAAGTCTTTGATTTTACTCCCATGGGAATGATTGAGAAATTTGATCTTCTCAGTGGAGATCTTTATAGAAAAATACCGGCCACGTTATTTATGAATGATTATCCGTGGGAAAAAACGGATATGGTCGGGAAACTGAAAAAAGAGACAGGGATGTAAAAACAGAGGTAAAAGGTAAAAGGCGAAAGGTAAAAGGTAACAACCCTTGGCCTAATGAGTGACAAGGAGAAAAAATGGATTTTGATATCAAAGATATAAGTCTTGCCGATAAGGGTAAAAAGAGTGTTGATTGGGCAAACAAGAGCATGCCCGTTTTAAATATGATTAAAAAGAGGTTTGAGGATGAAAAACCCTTGAAAGGGATGCGTCTCGGTGCGTGTCTCCATGTAACAACGGAGACTGCAAGTCTTATGGAGACCCTTAAAGCAGGCGGCGCTACCGTTTCACTGTGTGCTTCCAACCCTTTAAGCACACAGGATTATGTAGCAGCGTATCTCGTAAAATATCATGAAATACCTGTCTTTGCCATCAATGGTGAGGATACTGACACTTATTACAGCCATATAAATTCAGTCCTCGATACAAGGCCGACTTTGACTATGGATGATGGTGCGGATCTGGTGTCAACCATCCATTCCGGGCGGCAGGAACTTATTGAGGAGATTGTAGGAGGGACGGAAGAAACTACGACCGGTGTGATCAGATTGAGAGCCATGGCACAGGATGGTGTTCTTCGCTTTCCCCTGGTTGCCGTTAATGATGCTAACACAAAGCATATGTTTGACAACAGGTATGGTACCGGCCAGAGTACAATGGACGGGATTATAAGGGCTACCAACAGGTTGATAGCCGGTTCTATATTCGTTGTGTGCGGCTACGGCTGGTGTTCGAAGGGCCTTGCCATGAGAGCTTCAGGCTTGGGCGCTAATGTTGTCGTAACTGAGGTAAATCCGCTGCGTGCCCTGGAGGCTGTTATGGATGGCTACAGAGTTATGCTCATTTCCGAGGCCGCAGAGATAGGTGATTTCTTTTGTACCCTTACAGGAGATATGAACGTTATCCGGAAAGAACATTTTCTGAAGATGAAGGATGGTGCGATAGTAGCCAATTCGGGACACTTCAATGTGGAACTGGACATTGATGGGCTCAAGGAAATTTCAGCACACACGGGAAGAATCAGGGATTTTATAGATGGGTACAAACTGGAAGATGGCAGATGCATTTACATTCTGGGGGAGGGCAGGTTGGTAAATCTTGCAGCAGCCGAAGGACATCCTTCCAGTGTCATGGATATGAGTTTTGCGAATCAGGCACTTTCCGCTGAATATCTCATCAAGATGGGAAAAAGTCTGGAAAATATCGTTTATGGTGTTCCTGAAGATATTGACAACGATATCGCCAGGTTGAAATTAGAGTCAATGGGCATCAAGATAGACACACTAACACCCGAACAGGAAAAGTATCTCAATTCCTGGGAGATGGGGACGTAAAAGCGAGGTTCAAGGTACAAGGACCAAGGACCAAGGAACAAGGTTCAAGGTAGAAACTCCGCTGTACCGATTGGTCGGCATTATAAAGGCCGATGAGGGCATCGGCCCCTGCATATAGTAGGGCCTGTTCCCCGAACAGGCCTATGCTGTGTATCGTAGTATTGTCCCGTAGACTCAACAAGTTATATTAAATTTGGTCAAATGAGTTACTTAAAAGTTTTTAGACTCCCCATGTCATCCATATAAAAAATGCGTCGAGCAATGAATAAAATAACCTTTTACCTTGAACCTTTCTCTTTTCACGTCTTTACCCGTGAAAACATAACAACAGCCCCAATCCCAAAAAGGATGTTTGCGGCCCATGCTGCTAACAAAGGTGGCAATGTTCCTGAGTGGCCTAATGAGAGGGAGAAGGCATAAACGATCCAGTAGGAAAATCCGATAATGATTCCAACAGCAATGCTCCGGGAGATTCCACCGCCCCTCTCGGACTTTAGCAGAGAAAAAGAAATGCCCATAACCGCAAGGATAATGCCTACCAGAGAAAAAGCAATCTTTCCGTGCATATCAGCCATGTATTGAGTGGCATCATATCCTTCCACCTGAATATTCTTTATGTATTTTCTTAACTCAAAATATCCCATTTCTCCCGTATCTTTTTGCACGATCATGAAATCTGAAGGTTTCTCGGGAAGATTTATAATCCGTGATTTTACTCTTTCAAGGGAGGGAAGGCTGCCCGGTGAAAATTTTGTGATGAGAAGATCATGAAACACCCACTTCCCGTCCTTCCACTCGGCTTTTCTGGCATCAATTCTCTCTGTAAGTTTCATTCCACGATCGAGGTAGTTGATTTTTATCCCCTTCAATGTGCCCGTTTTAGGATCGAACATATTGAAGTTATATATTCCGTCTTTGCCTTTAAACCAGATCTGATTTTGTTTAAAAACCCCCACCTGTTCCCTTTTCTGGACCTCTATCAGCTTGATATGTTTTGTCTTCTGGTTAGTGTACGGTGTGATAAACTCATTGAGCAAGAAAGAAAAGATACAAAGGACAATAGAAATAATAATGACAGGGCGAGAGGTTTTATAGAGACTCACCCCGTTTGCTTTCATTGCAATTATTTCGCTGTTCTTCGAGAGGATTGCGAAGGTTAAAAGAGAAGCCAGTAGTACTGAAACAGGTAGCATAAGTGACAGGATCATGGGAAACTCGAAGAAAAAATAGGAAAGGATTTGATAGAGGGTTGCATCATTGCTGAGGAACATTCGTATCCTTTCAAAAAAATCTACAATAAGATACAACCCTGCAAGTGATAGAACAATTAAAAGGAAGATTCTTGTGAATTCTTTTATTATGTAACGATCAAGGATACTCATTTAAATTTCCGTTCAAAATTTTTATATGACTACTCAGGTTGCTTAAGATGAAGGCTGAAGCCAGTCGCTTCGCTCCGATACTGGTTTTTTGATCCTTGATCCTTGATACTGGATATTTTCGGACTATCCAGCATCCAGCATAACCTGAGCAGTTGCCAATTATCCAACTCTCATTTGCCTGTACGTCTGATTTCCCACCAAGTCATTGCCTTCGATATCCAATAGTTAATGGGGAGCAAATAATCTATTCTGGAAGGTCTTTCTTTTGCAGCAATAATTAGCATATAGATGCCAACGGCTCCGAGGATTATATTTGGTGCCCATATTCCTATCACAGGGTGCAGTTTTCCCGTCTCCCCGAGACCCTCACCGCTCAGTTGCAAAACATAATAGACCATGACTACGAAAAGACCGATGGTAAATCCCCTCGATTTTCCTGATCTGGCCTGTCCTATACCGAGAGGAATTCCCAGTATGCCGAATACGATGCAAGTCAGTGGAACGGTAAACTTCTTGTTGAGTTCGATAATAAATTCTCTGATTTCAGCATTCTCACGGTCACAGCTTCTTATCTTTGCAAGCAATTCACGAACTTTCATTTCTTTGCTTTTCTTTGTGAATCCCTGGTTTCCTTTTGCAACAGGTG
>DFBI01000043.1:0-11233 GCA_002367335.1 Syntrophaceae bacterium UBA3084
AGTGAGCAGATGAGAGAAACGAGATTTCTGTGAATTCTTTTTCGCTAATAGCCTTTCTTTCAGAAATAAATTTAAAAGATTCCTTGTACTTACAGATAGATTCCAGATCTTCTGTCATCCTTTTCATTGTTACACGGGCCATACTGTAAATATCGTCTTCATATCCCGTATCTTTAACAATTCTGAGGGTTCCTGTATAGGCGGCATATACCGTAGCCAGAACTGTGCCCAGAATTAATATGGCGATGAGTATCTCAATCAGTGTGAAGCCGTTTTGTCTTGATTTAATCATTGTTACCAATTTTCAAATAAGGGATGGGTGGCACGGACAAACTTGTTTGTCCGTGTTCTTCCATCGGTCTCATATATGCCTGTTAATGGGTTACACTTCACTAACCCAACCTTGTACCTTGAACCTTTAGCCTTGGACCTTGTACCTGAGCAGTTATTTTTTTACGTATCTGTAAAGCACGAGCCTGTATGAATTGTTCGTTGTCATTCTTTCGTTTATTACCGTCACTTCTATTTTTTTTACGTTTTCGATTTGTGTTCCCGTCACGTCAACCTTCCATGTGTAATCAGAAAAATTGTCTCCAAAATTCCCGCTGTCTGCGTTAATGTCTGCCGGTTTCATCATTTCCCATTCAGCCATCTTGCTCTGAGCCAGGAGAGACGCCGTTGTCGCAAACCTTGCCTGACCCGCCATGGATATGCTCTGTGATTGCGACTGGAAAACAGCAACAATGGCAATGGCAAGAATGGCCATGGCTATCATGACCTCGAGCAGGGTAAAGCCGGATGAACTTTTCATTCTACCTTTCAAACCTTTAGTCCCTCTATCATTTACAGAGATAACTTTCTGATATCAGATGTTTTTAACATGATACAGTTCGTTTTTCAATTGAATTTATTCGATCCTTAGCCGGACATTAGCATTTGCACCATTATTTGTTTGATAGATGGTATATTATTTATTATTAGGATATAGATACTGATGCGGTAAAAACGCAGTTGTTTGAAATGAAAACTTTAAAGTCAGGATGATTCCGGTTTGACAGGTCAAAAAGGAACAAAACTCTTTTATCATTTGAAAAAATGGCTGGAAATATGTGCCCTTGATTACGACATGCTTGATGAAGGTGACAGGGTACTTGTAGGTGTTTCAGGCGGTTTGGACAGTCTGGTCCTTCTCGACCTTCTTAATGCTTCAATGATATTTTTACCCTCTTTTTCTGTAGTGGCGGTCAACATCGATCTCGGTTTTGATAAAACCTATAAAGATTATGCTGATCTCGAAGAATATTTGAAGAAAAAGAGCTACGAATATATCATGGAAAAAACGGATATAGGTCCTTTGGCACACAGCGATTACAATAAGAAGAATCCATGTTTTTTGTGTTCACGCCTGAGGAAAAAGAGAATCATAGAAATTGCTGAAGAAAACGGCTGTAGCAAGATTGCCTTTGCCCATCACAAGGATGACATTGTTGAGACACTTCTTCTCAATATGTTTTATGCGCGGGAAATCAGTACGATGGTTCCCAACCAATCTATCTTCAAGGGAAAGTTTCATATTATTCGTCCTCTTGCCTATATCAGCGAAAGTTTGATAAAAAAATACGCAAAAGAACGGGGATTTCCGGTTATCGAAAACAGATGTCCGACAAGCAAAGTATCAAAAAGAGTGTATATCAAAAACGTTCTGGACGAATTAGAAAAACAAAACAAAGACATCCGGGAAAACATTTTCAAGTCGATGAGTCATGTAAAACCGGAGTATCTACTAATGCGGCAAAGCCGCAAAGGCAAAAGGTCAACGGCAAAAGGCTAAAGGCCAGAAATGAAGACTCTAAAAGAGGGGACAGGCAGGTGGCAAAAAAAGAATCGTCTGAAAAAATTATATGCCAGAATAAACTGGCACGGCGTAACTATTTTATTGATGATACTTATGAGACGGGGATTGTTCTTGTCGGTACGGAAGTAAAGGCGCTGCGTGAAGGCAGGGGGAATCTCAAAGACAGCTATGCCGGAGTGAAAAATGGAGAGGTTTTTCTCTACGATATGCATATCAGCCCTTATTCCCACGGCAATCGATGCAATCATGACCCTCTCCGGGCAAGGAAACTCTTACTTCATCAAAGAGAAATAAGAAAATTGTATGCCAAGTCCAGAGAAAAAGGATTGACGCTCGTTCCATTAAAAGCCTATTTCAAAAATGGAAAGGTAAAGGTAGAAATTGGCGTTGGAAAAGGTAAGAGACTCTATGATAAACGGGAAGATATGAAGACAAAAGAAGACAAAAGAGACATGGAGCGGGCCTTTAGAGAAAAGTTTCGGTAGCTTTTCGTTTGCCATTTTTCCTTTGACTAATGATGTTAAAGGAATTATATTAATTTTGTAAATATGGGGGCGTCACGGTTTCGACGGGGATAGTTGAAGCTGTAGAAGCGTGCCGAGGTTCCTACAGGCCTCGTTAAACAGGTAGGAAACAACTAATCGCAGATAATTACGATTACGCTTTAGCCGCGTAAGACGGCTAACGTTTTCCTGATCTCTCCTGTTGGATCAGATGAAAACGTCATACAGACAGGATAACCAATCTTCTTTTCCTGGAGGAAGAAAGGCGAAAAATCTACAGGATAGTATCTGATTAATCCTGCCTTTGGGAGTTTTCGGATGCGAATTTAAATCAAAGGATACGCACGAAGAAACTGCAGTGGAATATTTTCGGACGCGGGTTCGACTCCCGCCGCCTCCACCATATTTGTAGTTAATGTTCAATAGGTTACCCTTTGCTGGCTGCTCCGGATTTGGTTGCAGCCTTCTTCAAAAGTCTCACCATGTGACACCTCCCTGATCTTAGATGAAAATGTTGGAACGGGAAAATATCGGGTTAATTGTAAATGATATTGACGGAGGAATTTAGCCTGACAGAAGATACTAAAATATGCGATGAACTTACCGGGTTGCCCAGTGAACCGATTGACAGCATAGTCGATCCGCTTAAGCGCTTTCTTCATATCGAGTCTACAAGCGGTATTGTACTTCTCGTGGCTACCATTATCGCTTTACTTCTTGCCAACTCTCCCGTTGCAGAAGACTTTCTCGCATTGTGGAAAAAAATGTTCGGCTTCAGAATAGGCGAGTTCCAGATGAATTACTCCTTTCAACACTGGATCAACGACTTTCTAATGGCGGTCTTCTTTTTCGTCATCGGGCTGGAGGTTAAGCGTGAACTGGTGCTGGGTGAACTGCGGGACATAAGGCATGCGGCTCTACCCATAATCGGTGCGATCGGTGGGATGCTTGTGCCGGCTTTGATCTATTTCGCTCTCCAGCACGGCAGTCCGGCGGAGCGGGGCTGGGGCATTCCCATAGCCACGGATATCGCATTCGTTGTTGGTTGCCTGGTCGTACTTGGTTCCCGGATTCCTAACAACCTGAGGGTGATGCTGCTCTCACTGGCCATTGTAGATGATATTGGCGCCATTCTGGTGATCGCTGTCGGCTACACGGAGAGTCTTAATCTAAATGCTTTGGTGCTCGGTCTTCTTGGCATTGCATGTTTACTCGGCCTGATGAAGCTTGGCGTTCGCAATGTCGCCGTTTATTTAGGGGTTGCTCTTCTTATATGGTTCGGGTTCCATGAATCCGGCATCCATGCCACCATAGCCGGAGTGATTGTCGGGCTTCTCACCCCCACAAGAGCCTGGATCAGCGAGGGACGCCTGCGTAAAATCGTTAATAGCGGCATGTGTTTTCTACAGGGCGAAGGCTGGAGTTCCTCTTCGGAGCGGTATGCTGCCCTCCGCCGGATGGAGCGAGCTGCACGCAAAACCATTTCTCCCATCGACCGCTTTGAAACATATCTTCACCCATGGGTCGGCTTTGTTATCATGCCTGTCTTTGCGCTGGCAAACGCCGGTGTTACGATTCAGGTATCGGATTTTACTAATCCAGTTGTGATTGCAGTCATAATGGGACTTTTTGTGGGAAAGCCGGTTGGAATTATTCTTTTCAGTTGGGTGGGTGTAAAATCAGGTCTTGCGAAATTGCCCGAGGGGGTTAACTGGAGTATGATTACCGGCGGCGGCTTTTTAGCTGGAATTGGATTTACCATGGCCATTTTTATTGCAAACCTGGCGCTGGATGGTAATTTGCTCAGCGCTGCCAAGATTGGAATTCTGGCAGGGTCGGTTCTCAGTGCTGTCGTGGGGGTGATTCTCCTGGTTCTTTTTCAGCCAAAACGTGAACAGGTCAAGTGAAAAAGGGGCAAAAAGGGGATAGATTTATTTATTTGTTTTGCTCGGCCTCCCTTGTCCACGAAATTCCACCCGCCTTGCAATTTTTTTCTCGATCTCATCTACAAATCTGGAACTGCCGGTCAACTGTCCCTGTTGCAATGCTTGACGGATTAAGCTCCATTCCCCTTCTGGAATTGTCCCTTTTACCCACACCGCATAAACTTCTGACCGGTCTTTCTCATTCTCGGCAAGCCCCATGTAGCAAGGATCGTAATCCAACCATTCTCTTTCGTGATTACCTATCTTGATGCCATAACTAGACCAGCGGTAATCAGAAGGATCAACAACAATTCCAGCACGCACAGGATTCAATTCAACATACCGGCAACATGCCAAGAGATATTCGTCCGTGCTGATCGGACTCGATTTGAAGGGTCTCTCAAGAGGTCAGGGCTCCGTTTGACTTATCTTGTTGATTACCGGTTGTAATCTATAATTAATAATTTATTTAGTCCACCGACATTCTATATCTCTTCTACGACATCACGAATTTTCTTACTCTCTACCAATTCGAGAAATTGTTCACCCAGCGTCTCCGATAATTCGACCGCATGCCACCAGTTTGTTATTCGTGTTGAAGGATTGTCAGCGAATGTTTTAAAATCTTCACGATCCGGTATCTTACCACCGGGTAATTTCTGGATAAACTTTTCCGTCGGGCAAACCATTAAAACGTTCTCGAGGGCTTCAGGCTGTGGTTTTTTATACTGTAGCTTCTTATCCAGCCAGCCTGGAATAATCCTTTCCTGGTGATGAAAAAGGAGAATAACATCTTCCTTTTTTTCCGCATACTGTTGATTCAGGTGATAATCCATAAGTCCACCATCCCGGTAGGTCCCATTTGGAGCCCCATATATATTCTTCACACCGGCAACGACCAGTGGAATTGCTGAAGAAGCCAGAAGAGCATGCTTGAAATTTGCTTCATTCAGCTTAATGGCTTTCCCTCTGAAATTTTTCTTGAGACAGAATTGCGGAGGAAGAGGACTGTTATAAAATACAACTCTCTGGAAAAAGTTGTGGAGCCATGAGCTGTTCGCCGCGTTATACAAGAAGCTGAAGCCAAGACCCAGTCTTTGTATCCATTCCATTTCCGAAGACGCAAGGCCCTTTGCTCTCGACGTTGTTATAGCCAGGCGAAAATTGCTGTTTGCCAATGCAAATGGAACTGCATCATCATCAATATAATTGTTGACTACTCTGTGTATTGATTCCAGAATGGTTTCCGGTGTATCCATTCTGTTGAATGACATTGAAATGTAACCTTCCATGAGTCTGCGATAGCTTTCTGTGGCTTCCGGCTGTAACCAGGCCGCAAATCGCAAAGCCCCGGCAGAGGAACCGGCAAGCAGTACAGGCTGGTGTCTGCCGAGTGTCCCACTTTGAAATAATGTCATATCAAAGCCACTTGCTACCAGCCATCTGGGGCCAACGGCAGGCCCAACATATGTGGTAACCTGATCAAAATTAAACCCACCTTCTCTGATCATCTTATAAACATTTTTTCCTGCTTTAACTGAAATATCTGCCATTGTCGTCCAACACTTTTTGTTTCTGACATGAAAAGATTTATGATCAAAGAGAAAAACGCTCACCTGTCTTGACACGAATTTCATTAAATACTATAAGATATTTACCTGATGGTAAGTATTCTTTGTGAGATATATGCACTGGTATAAACAGATTCTCTCATTTTGATTTTGATGAATTTCTTCCGATTACAAAAAATTTAATGGCATTACTTGCAAAATAATGATGATAAATCAAGAATATATTTAATTCAGACAGGGTGGATACATGAGTATAAAAACACAAGTAATTGAAATCGCTGGAAAATCAGAGAAAGCGGCCAACATATTGGCAAATATTTCTTCCCAGGTTAAAAACAAGGCCCTCCTCGAAATGGCAGATGAGCTGATCAGGAATATGGATTATCTCACCACTGAAAACGCAAAGGATATTGATTATGCCGGTAAAAAAGGACTTTCCGGGGCGATGATAGACAGGCTTACACTGGACGAATCTACTTTAAAAGGGATGGCGGAAGGTTTGAAGGAAGTTGCCGCCCTGCCCGATCCTGTGGGCGAGGTTACATCAATGTGGCGGAGACCCAATGATCTTCTTGTCGGCAGAATGAGGATTCCCCTTGGCGTTATCGGGATTATATATGAGTCCCGTCCCAATGTGACGGCAGATGCCGCGGCCTTGTGTCTCAAGTCCGGGAATGCCGTCATTCTAAGGGGTGGATCTGAAGCGATCAATTCCAATCTGGCAATAGCAAAGATATTGCGGGATGTATTAAGAAATGTGAATATCCCGGAGGCAGCCATACAGGTCATTCCCACAACGGACAGGCAGGCGGTCAGTGAAATGCTTAAGCTGGATGAATATATAGACATTATCATTCCCAGGGGCGGAGAAGAACTGATCAGGGCCGTCGTGGACCAGTCTAAAATACCCGTCATCAAGCACTACAAGGGGGTTTGCCATATTTTTGTGGATGAAAGCGCCGATCTTGATATGGCCGTTGCGATATGTATGAACGCCAAGACACAAAGACCCGGGGTTTGCAATGCCATGGAAACGCTTCTGATCCACAAGGATATTGCCGAAACATTTCTTCCCCGGGTAGCGAAAAAACTGAGGGATGCTGGTGTTACCCTCCGGGGGTGTGAGAACACGCGTAGAATCCTTCCTGATATTGAAACAGCAACCGAAGATGACTGGTATGAAGAGTATCTGGATCTTGTTCTGGCCATACGTGTCGTGAATGACATTGATGAAGCCATGGCTCATATCGAAAAATACGGTTCTCTTCACACGGAATCGATCATTACAAGTGATTATAATAACTCCCAGCGTTTCTTGAACGAGGTCAACTCCTCAAGCGTTCTCGTCAATGCATCTACAAGATTCAGTGACGGATTTGAGCTGGGTCTCGGTGCTGAGATCGGAATCAGTACGACAAAACTTCATGCATTTGGACCGATGGGTCTCGAAGAGTTGACGACCACGAAATTTATCATTTATGGAAATGGGCAGATCAGAACATGAAATGGGGGTTATTCGGGGGAACATTTGATCCCATTCACCTCGGTCACCTGAGGTGTGCCGGGGAAATCCTTGAGATTTTTAACCTGGATAAAGTAATTTTCATCCCTGCCGCACAACCACCTCTCAAGAACGACAGAGATATCATTTCATTTTACCATCGTGAGCAGATGATAAAACTGGCAATTGAAGGTAATTCCCTTTTCTCTTCCTCAGACATCGAAAATCAACGGGAAGGAAGATCGTACTCAATTGACACGATTAAACATTTTCTTAATCACTCGCCTGAAAACCTTGAACTCTATTTTATCTTAGGTCAAGACGCTTTTCATGGTATCCAGGCGTGGAAAGAGTGGGATAAGTTACTGTCTCTCTGCAATTTCATCGTCATAACCAGGCCGGGTTATGAAATAAAAGGCCTGCAGGGAATAATTCCCTCAGATTTATCCGATAAATTCAAATATGATAAAAGCACGGATGGATTCGCTGGTCCCACTGGAAACACAATATTTTTCAGGAAAGTCATTTATCTCGATATATCGTCCACCGATATAAGAGACAGGGTAAGAAAAGGCAAGTCTATTATGTATCTCACTCCGGATTCAGTTTGCGAGTATATCGTGAGCCATTCTTTATACATGGAGCATCCCCCGATTAGTTGAAGTTAGTTAAGGCAAAATAAGTGCATTATCTACAATTGATCCCAGAGGGTTCAAGGGGTCAAGGATTCAGGGGGTCGAGTGAAAGGAAGAAAGACAATCCTGGAATCCTTGGATTCTCTTCTGCAAATAAATTGGAGAAGAACTTTATACATTAACCCCGCTGACAGAATGTCTATCAAATTTTGAATTAAGCAGGTTTATTAACGACTTATTGTGACATCAATGGCATCTGGTAAATTTTTCAGAACATTACGAATTTTTATTTTACTGGCTATTCTTATCGGCGTTGGTATGAGCGCCTGGACAACAAAAGTGCGAACGACCAGTTGGGGTCATCCTTTATGGGTTGTTGTATATCCGGTTAACGGTGATGGCAGTGAAGCATCATCAAAATATATCGATTCATTGGAAAAGGAAACATTCAAGCCCATTGAAGAGTTTATGGAAAGCGAGGCGAAATACTATAGGTTGAAACTTTCCAACCCGGTTACTATCAAACTGGCTCCGCGTGTTGATAATCTGCCTCCGGAGCCTCCACAAGACAGAAGCGTGTTTCATATTATGTGGTGGAGTTTAAAGCTGCGTTATTGGGCCTACAGGGTTAATACGTATGATGGCCCGGCAGATATCAGGGCGTTTGTTTTGTACTACGATCCTGCAACTCATAAAGAACTTGCAGAATCTCTGGGATTGCAGAAGGGACTTATCTGTGTAGCGAAGGTATTCGCGAACTGGAAAATGGAGGAGAAAAACAATATCGTCATTGCCCACGAATTACTTCACACTGTAGGCGCAACAGACAAATATGATTTAACGACTGGACAGCCCATTTTCCCGGATGGATATTCGGATCCAGAAAAAGGACCTCTTTACCCACAAGAAGAAGCAGAAATTATGGCATGCCGGATTCCGTTGTCGAAGACTGAAGCAAAGATGCCTGAGAGTTTGTATGATACAGTGATCGGTCACAAAACTGCCAGGGAGATTAAGTGGATTGATGATTCTGTTGATTAATTAGAAGCAATAATAACGCAAATAATTCGAGTGGAGGCATACATGATAAGCAAAAGTGTAACCATCCCTGTGGGAGAAAAAGAATTTGTATCGGGCATATTCACGTTACCTGAAAAACATGATGATAATAAATGAACAGGAATTATCATTTCTCACGGTGCCGGAAATGATATGTATAATCCACTCATTGTTTTCTTAGCTGAGGGACTTGCGGATGCAGGTTATTCCACATTACGATTTAATTTTCCATACAGAGAAAATGGACGAAAAACACCTGATTCACAATCTGTACTCGTTTTAACATGGCAATGTGTCTATGAATTTTTTAAGGAAGAAGCTGGTTGCCGAATGAATAAGATTATTGCAACTGGAAAATCAATGGGAGGAATAGTGGCTTCCCGGATGGTGGCTGAAGGACTTTTACCTGTTGATGGCCTTGTCTTTTTCGGTTACCCTCTGCACTCACCCGGGGAAAAGGAAAGAATGCGAGATGGCCACCTTTACCAGATTAACATTCCCATGCTCTTTTTCGCCGGCACGAGGGACCCGTTTTGCGATTTAGCGAAGCTGAAAGAAGTATTAGACAGACTGGATTATTCCCGGGATCTGGTAACTATCGACGGCGGTGACCACTCTTTTGACCTCCCTGAATCTGCTGAAACATCTCAACAGGACGTGTATAATCTGATCTTGAATAAAACCGTAGAGTGGATGGATCATTAAAAACACTATAGAGTCTTTATTCACAACAACTGTGTTTTTTGCGCAGATGTTGGTGTCAGGGATCAGGGATCAGGGATCAGCGGGGTTTTTAAAACATGTTTCATTGTGCCAAAAGCCCAATGGGTAATCGCTGTCTTTTACTGACACCTGATCCCTGACCCCTGATAACTTTGCGGCTTTGCCGCATTAGGAGAACTAATCAATGAACCTTCCCGTTACAACTGAAATCGACCATGATCTTTGCACCGGCTGTGGACTATGCGTAGATATTTGCCCTTCCAATACTATTTCCCTTGTTGATGGCAGGGCGACAGTAACGGGAGATTATTCCATACAATGCGATCATTGTGCTGCCATCTGTCCTGTAGGAGCTATCACGGTGCATGGTGTTGACGAAGATGCCTTGAAGTTGACTACTGTAAAAAACAACGGCACCTGGCTTAAGCATGGTGATTTCGATACGGCTTTACTGGTGCAACTGATGCGTTCTCGCAGGTCGTGCCGTATGTTTTCAAGTAAGCCTGTCGAGAAAGATATGCTTGAAGACCTTGTAAAAATCGGCGCCACCGCGCCTTCAGGAACTAACTCACAGCTCTGGACCTTTACCATTCTTCCGTATCGGTCTGCCGTGGAAAAGTTAGGCGCTATGACGTCACAGTTTTTCCATCGGCTAAATAGTGATGACGCCCTGGGGCAATATTACAGGAGGTATCATGAGACGGGTAAGGAAAATCTTCGGGAAGGGAAAGAACCAGGGCGTGATCAGCTCTTTTATGGCGCTCCGGCGGCGATTATTATCGGCATGAAACCGGGCGCATCCTGTCCATGCGAAGACGCGCTTATGGCCTCGCAAAATATCCTTCTTGCAGCCCACGCCATGGGGCTGGGCACATGTATGATCGGTTTTGTGGTGGAGGCGATAAAGCATGATTCCGGTATCAAACGCGCCCTTGGTATTCCTAAAAAAGAACGCGTCTATGCTGTTATCGCCATAGGCTATTCCAGCGAAAAATACACGAGGATGACAGAAAGAAAGCCCGTAGCTCCCCGTTACTACGAAGGGTAAAGTTTCTGAATTAACACAGGCTGTAAAACAAGTTTTGATTTACATCTACATAGATATTTTCACTGGCCTCCCTTGTCAAGGGCTGACCCCCGTTGCCCTAGCTACAGAAGGCCACAGCTTCGATTTCGAGGGGAACGTCTTTGGGGAGACGATTGACTTCGACGCAGGCCCGGGCTGGACGGGACTCGCCGAAATACTCAGCATAAATTGCATTCAATTCCGCGAAACGATTCATATCGGTCAGAAAAATGGTAACCTTTACCACTCGATCCAGGCTCGACCCCCCTTCCTCAATGATAGCTTTAAGCGAATCAAGAATTGAGCGCGCCTGTACTTCGAACGATCCTTCCACAAGTTCTCCCGTTTTCGGATCAATCGGGATCTGTCCTGAAATGAAGAGCCATCCGTTTGCC
>DFBI01000043.1:11341-17648 GCA_002367335.1 Syntrophaceae bacterium UBA3084
CAATAACAATTTGAAATGATTATAATCAAAATTCATTCATCAGTTTAACATTAAATAGGGATTCACAAGTCATCGAGGAAAATAAATATCTTGCAACAGACTGATGCCTTTGCTAAACGCTTACAGAGATCAGGTAAAAGTAGCGCTGCCTGATACTGAATAATAAAACTATTAAAAAAACCCGTTGTCTATGCAAGAAATCCTTACCGTCACAGAATTAACAAAATCTATCAAATCGCTTCTGGAGACCAGTTTTGGATTCCTCTGGGTTACAGGGGAGATTTCCAATCTCAGGCAGCCGAGATCCGGCCATGTGTATTTTACTCTCAAGGATGAAAACAGCCAGATCAGGGCAGTTGTTTTCCGGCAGACCCTCCGAAACATAGGATTTGACCTCGAAGACGGAATGAATATTATATGCCGCGGAAGATTGAGTGTCTATCAGCAACGGGGGGAATATCAGTTAATCCTGGATGCGGCGGAACCGAAAGGTGTCGGCGCCCTTCAACTGGCCTTTGAACAAATGAAGAAACACCTTGAGGAAGAAGGTCTTTTTGATCCGTTACATAAAAAAAAGATTCCTTTTCTTCCTCATCGGATTGGTATTGTTACTTCCGCCACAGGTGCGGCTATCAGAGATATTCTGAATATTACAGGAAGGAGGTTTCCATCCATTGATATTCTCATCGCCCCCGTCAGGGTCCAGGGGATAGAGGCGCCTCCGGAGATCTGTGATGCCATATCGGTTTTGAATTCAATTGAAGATATAGATGTAATTATAATAACCAGGGGGGGAGGATCTCTTGAGGATCTTTTCCCTTTTAATGATGAACGAGTAGCGCGGGTTATTTATGCTTCGAAGGTTCCCGTTATATCCGCCGTCGGTCATGAGATTGATTTTACGATTGCCGATTTTGTCGCGGACATGAGAGCGCCTACCCCATCCGCCGCTGCAGAACTGGTCGTGCCGATGAAAAAGGAATTACTGGCGACGGTTGAAACTCTCCGTATGAGAATGATCAGCAGTCACCGGAGGATGATGGGTCGCCTGGTCGAAAAATCCATCATTCTTCGGGAAAGATTAAAAGACCCGAAAAGGCAGATTGAAGATCTTCGAATAAACGTGGATGATATAACTAATAAGCTTGCCGAAAATCTTCGACACGGATTCGATACGAGGAAAAGTCATCTTCAGAACCTGACCGCGCTGCTGAAGCTCATGAATCCTTCAGTAAAGATCACAAATGATCTGTTAAAGCTTGATAGCCTGAGAAAAAACATGATAGCCGGATTTCAACGTCTCGTTGACGATTTTAAGCATAAGCTGCAGAAAAATATGGCTATGCTGGACATATTAAGTCCTCTTGCCGTGCTGGAAAGGGGATATGGAATTGTTAGAAAATTGCCCGACGGCGCGATTATTAAAAATGTGAGCTCCATTATGGTGGGAAACCGGATTAATGTAAGGGTTTCGTCAGGCGCTTTTGATGCGGAGGTCACAAAGATATCCCGGGAGAAAAAATATGAAAGAAAAAAAATTTGAAGAGGCATTAGAAAGATTGGAAGAAATTGTGAAGAAAATAGAAGCGGGGGATATGACCCTGGAAGAATCCCTTGAGGCTTTTGAGGAGGGAATAAAACTCTCCCGTCTTTGTTCAAAAAAGTTGGACGAAGCAGAACGAAAAGTCGAGATCCTCCTGAAAGACAATGAAGGAGTTGACATCAAGCCGTTTACAGGGGAAGATTAAAATGAGCGGTGAAGACATGTTATCGTTAGAGAAATATTTCAAGAAAAGGAAAAAAATCGTTGATGATGCACTTGAAAAATATCTTCCGGGAACGGATAATTTTCCATCCACCATTTTTGAATCCACGAGATACAGTGTCTTCGCCGGCGGGAAAAGATTAAGACCCATTTTATGTATGGCTTCAGCAGAGGCTGTTGGGGGTGATATAGAAACGGTGCTTCCGGTGGCATGTGCCATTGAGCTGATCCATACCTATTCCTTGATTCACGATGATCTTCCCGTTATGGACGATGACGATTACAGGAGAGGGCAGCTTACGAATCACAAGGTGTTTGGAGAAGGAATAGCAGTTCTCGCGGGGGATGCCCTCCTCACGGAAGCCTTTCATCTCATGTCGTCAAGGAATCTTATGGAAAATGTGAGTTCAGACAGGCTGGTTACTGTCATAAATGAAATTTCAAAAGCGTCAGGCTTTTTTGGTATGGTGGGCGGACAGGTGGCCGATCTGGAATCGGAAGGAAAAGACGTCGATGAAAAAGCTCTCCACTATATTCATACTCACAAGACAGAAGCGTTGATTACAGCTTCTATTCGCGCGGGCGCGGTGCTGGCAGGTGGTAATGAAAAAGATATCCACGCCCTTTCAGAGTATGGCAGAAAAATCGGACTTGCCTTCCAGATAGCTGATGACATACTTGATATCGAAAGCACCAGAGAAGTCCTGGGAAAAGATATCGGGAGTGATAAAGAACGCAGAAAAGTTACCTGGCCGGCTCTCTTCGGGCTTGAACCATCGAGGGAAAAGGCTTTTGAACTTATAGGCGGCGCCCTTACAGACATACAGCACTTTGATGAAAAAGCTCTTCCCTTGAGTAAAATTGCGCGGTTTATCGTCGAAAGAAAATCATGAAAAATGATTTTGCTGGTTTATATGGAGTATAATTATTATGGATGACAAAAATGATGCCGGTATATTGGAAAAGATAAATTCTCCTGAAGATATACGAAAGCTTGATATCGATCAGTTAAATATTCTTGCCGGTGAAATCAGAGGAAAAATTATAGAGACCGCTTCGAAAAACGGCGGACATATTGCTCCATCTCTCGGGGCGGTAGAACTGACACTCGCAATTCATTATGTATTTGATACACCGAAAGACAAACTCATCTGGGACGTGGGACATCAGGCGTATGCCCATAAAATAATTACCGGGAGGAGAGATCAGTTCCATACGTTAAGAAAGAAAGGCGGCATCAGCGGTTTCCCCAAGAGAGAAGAGAGTATCTATGACGTCTTTGGTGTGGGGCACAGCAGTACTTCTATTTCTGCCGCTTCCGGTGTTGCCGAAGCCAGATGTCTGAAAGATGAAAATTTCAAAGTTATTGCGGTAATTGGTGATGGATCAATGACAGCCGGCATTTCCTTTGAAGGACTCAATTGGTCGGGAGATCGCAAGAAAGATTTGATTGTTGTGGTAAATGACAATGAGATGTCCATATCACCAAATGTCGGAGCCATGTCATCATATCTGAACCGGATAATGACCGGTCAACGTATCACGAAATTGAGGACGGATATCAAAAGCTTTTTAAAGACGATACCGGGTGTCGGTGCGCAGATAATAAAGTTTACAAAACAGGCGGAAGAATCCTTTAAGGGGTTTATTGCTCCGGGTATGCTATTTGAAGAACTGGGGTTTCAGTACGTAGGACCTTTGCAAGGGCACAGGCTGGATCATTTGATAAAAAATTTCCAGAACATCAAAAAGCTGAACAGGCCGGTTCTGGTTCATGTTGTTACGAAAAAGGGTAAGGGTTATAAGTTTGCAGAGGAGGAACCCTCCAGGTTTCACGGTCTCGGCCCTTTCGACATTGATACGGGCAAACCAATCGTCAAGAGCGACGCTCATCCATCATATACTAAAATATTCGGTGAAACGATGGTAAATTTAGCTAAAGAAAATCCCAGAATTGTAGCGATAACGGCTGCCATGCCCCAGGGAACCGGTCTTGATCTTTTTGCCAGAGAGATACCGAAACGCTTTTATGATGTCGGTATTGCTGAACAACACGGTGTTACCTTTGCTGCAGGACTTGCCACGCAAGGATTTGTTCCTGTAGTAGCCATTTATTCCTCTTTCCTGCAACGGGCTTATGACCAGATCATTCATGATGTTTGTCTGCAGAAACTGCCCGTGGTTTTCGCCCTCGATCGGGGAGGTGTTGTGGGAGATGACGGGCCTACTCACCACGGACTTTTTGACTATTCCTTTTTGAGGATTATTCCCAACATTGTTGTTATGGCTCCCAAAGATGAGAACGAACTTCAGCACATGCTGAAGACTGCCGTAGAATATGGAGGCCCCGTTTCAGTGAGATATCCAAGAGGAGAAGGATTTGGTGTTTCCCTTGATGCCGTGCCGACTCCCATTGAGATCGGAAAGGGTGAAATCATTCGTGAAGGAACGGATCTTGCCATCATAGCCATAGGCTCTACTGTATATCCTGCCTTAGCTGCTGCCGGGAAACTTAAAAGTGAGGGGATCGGCGCAACCGTTATAAACAGTCGTTTTGTAAAACCCCTGGACCGTGACCTTTTGTGTGACACGGCTTCATCGCTGAAGAAAATTATTACAGTTGAAGAAAACGCCCTCCAGGGAGGCTTCGGAAGCGCTGTTCTCGAATTATTTCAAGAAACGGGGATCTCCGATGTGACCATCAAAAGGCTCGGCATTAATGATAAATTTGTGGAACAGGCGACACAGGCTGAACTGAGAAGTATGTATGGTATCGATGAAGAAGGAATTGCTGAAGCTGCCCGAGAATTGGTGGGGGTGTGATATACAGTTTCGAGTTTCGAGTTTCGGGTTTACAGTTTACAATTTCGAGTCAAAGTCATTAATTCAGACGATTTCATTATTAATCACCACGAAGAAACGAAAAAGACAAAGCATTCTTTATCCAACTCGGAACCCGAAACCCGAAACTCGAAACTTTGAACTTATCTATGAAAACTAAAAATCTCAGGGTCAGACTTGACAAACTTCTGGTTGAAAGAAAAATCTCGCCGACACGAGAAAGGGCAAAAGCGCTCATCATGTCCGGGTCTGTTGTAATTTTAGACAATATCGTGGATAAGGCGGGCACCCTGGTTTCTCCTGATGCGGAAATAACGATCAAAGGCCATGACAATCCCTATGTAAGCAGGGGAGGATTAAAACTCAAAGGCGCCCTTTCGGGGTTCGGCATTGACGTAAGAGATTTTGTAGCCCTGGATATCGGTGCTTCTACGGGAGGATTCACTGATTGTCTGCTCCAAGAGGGTGCAAGAAAAGTATATGCCGTAGATGTCGGGTATGGACAGCTTGCCTGGAAACTGAGGCAGGATGAAAGGGTTGTTGTCTTTGAAAGAACCAATATCCGTCACTTTTCCGATGAAGATATCGAAGATGAGATCGATATAGTTACGATAGACGTTTCTTTTATTTCCCTCAAACTTGTCATCCCCGTAGCACTCAGGCTCTCGGGAAAAGATGCCGTTATTCTTGCCCTCATCAAACCGCAGTTTGAGGTGGGGAAGGGAGAAGTCGGTAAGGGAGGAGTTGTAAAAGATCCGGAAATGCACAAAAAGGTAGTCAACGAAATTATGGAATTTTCCAGGGGACTGAATCTTAAGGTCGCAGGAACCTGTGAATCTTCTCTTAAGGGCCCTGCGGGAAATACAGAATTTTTTCTATATGCAAAAAAATAAGTTTCGAGTTTCGGGTTTCAGGTTTCGACTCAACATCATTAACTTCGTGGTGATTAATAATAAAATCGCTTAAGTTAATGACATTGAGTTTCAAGTCAAATTAAAAATTAAGTAATCTCGAAACTCGGAACTTAAAACTCGAAACTCGAACGAACGAATGTGAGAGAGTATGGGAGTTAAATTAGCCGAAACGGCAGGGTTTTGCATGGGTGTGAGACGGGCAGTCGATATCGTATTGGATATTGCACGGGCTAAAGGTGATGAAAAAATATATACTTACGGGCCTCTCATCCATAACCCTCAAACTGTTGAACTCCTTAAACAAAGAGGAATTATTCCCATTGATAACATTGATGATGTTGACGGTGGGACTATTATCATAAGGGCTCACGGCATATCCTCACAGGAAAGACAAAAAATCAAAGAGAAAGGAATGAAGATCGTTGATGCTACATGCCCCAGAGTGGCCAGAGTCCAATCTATCATTAAAAAGTACGCATTCCTGGGGTACACGGTTTTGATTGCCGGAGATAAAAACCATCCTGAAGTAATTGGGTTGCTGGGATATTCTTCAGGAAGGGGAATCGTTATCAGCAATAAAGATGAAATTGATACACTTCCCGAACTGGATAAGGTTTGCATCGTCGCGCAGACAACGCAAACCTCCGGCGAGTATGAAGAATTAACCGAAAAGATCAAGAAAAGATTTCCCTCAGCCACAGCCTTCAACACAATATGTGACTCAACGGAAAAAAGACAGGCAGAAATTGACACACTTGCCTCTGAGATGGATGCCATGATCGTTGTC
>DFBI01000144.1 GCA_002367335.1 Syntrophaceae bacterium UBA3084
AGCATCAATATTCCAAAAATCAAAAGAGTAAAACTCCTGATAGACAAAAAAGAATCAAAAACTATAAAGGGACACATCGACACAAGACATTCCTTTACCCTTAACAGAGAGTTGTTCTCCCAGAATTCAAGGTAAGGCTGGGGCATAAGAACAACAAATAATTTCTTACTACTCGTCCATAAAAACATTAATCCATTAATATATTGAAAGAAATGGCTGCAAAAACAAAACTTTCAAGAACCAGAAATATAGGAATCATTGCCCACATAGATGCGGGGAAAACAACGGTCACCGAAAGAATACTTTATTATACCGGGGAATCTCATAAGATGGGAGAGGTTCATGATGGTGAAGCCATTATGGACTGGATGCCACAGGAACAGGAACGAGGAATTACTATTACTTCTGCTGTGACTACCTGTATTTGGAAAGATCACGATATACACATTATTGACACTCCCGGACATGTAGATTTTACAATGGAAGTGGAAAGATGTTTAAGAGTGTTGGACGGGGCGCTGGCCGTATTTTGCGCTGTCGGTGGTGTTGAACCGCAGTCGGAAACCGTCTGGCACCAGGCGGACAAACATAATGTTCCAAAGATAGCTTTTATCAATAAAATGGACAGAATAGGCGCTGATTTCGTCAGAACAGTTAAAATGATGGAAAAGAGATTCAGCTCTATACCTTTAATCATACAGATACCCTATTTTCATGATAGAAACTTTAAAGGTGCAATTGACCTGATAAGACAAAAACTGATTATCTGGAACGATGAGAAACTGGGCCTGTCTTATGAACTTACAGACATACCGGAAAATTTGATACCACAGGCGGAAAAGTATAGGGAAAAACTTATCGAAACGATTGCGGAAATTGATGACAACATTGCAGAAAAATATCTGGAAGGAAAAGATATTTCTGAAAAAGAAATCATAGAATCAATCAGGAAAGCAACCCTTTCCCTACAAGTTGTCCCGGTCATGTGCGGCACGGCTCTTCGAAATAAGGGGATTCAACCTGTTCTTGACGCCATTGTTGATTTTCTTCCATCACCGGAAGACGTGCCACCTGTTGAAGGTATGAATCCACAAACCAAAAAACAGGAAAAACGCATTAGCAGCGATAAAGAACCTCTTGCCGCTCTCGCCTTTAAGGTTGCCATGGATGGGGGAAGAAAGATTACCTATCTGAGAATTTATTCCGGGAAGATAAAAGTCGGAGAAGATGTTTACAATGCCAGCAGAGGGAAAGAGGAGAAGATTTCAAGACTTCTTAAGATGCATGCCAATAAGAGGGAACGGTTAAGCGAAGCCGGCGCCGGAAGCATTTTAGCGGTTGTGGGATTAAAAAATACCTTAACAGGGGATACGGTTTGTGATGAAGCTCATCCGATTATTCTTGAATCGATAGAATTCTATGAACCTGTGATGAGTCAGGCTATTGAAGCCAAAACACCAGAGGATCAGGAAAAATTGTCATCAGCATTGACAAAACTTATGGACGAGGATCCGACACTCAGTGTAAAATATGATGATGAAACAGCTCAAACAATTATTTCCGGTATGGGAGAACTTCATCTTGAGATAATCACAGACAGGCTCATCAGAGAATATCATACCAGGGTAAACATCGGGAAACCAAAAGTTGTTTACAGAGAAACTATAGAAAAAAGTGTTGATGTTGAGGAAAAATTTGAAAGGGAGCTTGGCGAGAAAAAACACTTCGGTCATGTAAAATTACATCTGGAACCAAACAAGAGGGGCGACGGGTTAAACCTGATCAATCAAACAGATAGCACAATAATTCCCGGCGAGTTTATTCCAGTCATAGAAGAAGGAATCCGTGATGCTGCTTTAACGGGTGTTGTGGCTGGCTATCCAGCTACAGACATTACAGCCAGTATAACGGGTGGCTCATTTAAAGAGGGGGAATCGACAGAATTAGGATACAAAATTGCTTCTTCTACAGCATTCAAAGAAGGATGTTCAAGGGCAAAACCCGTTCTACTTGAGCCAATCATGATTGTAAATATTATGACACCAAGCGAATTCATGGGAGATGTTATTGGTGATATCAATTCAAGGAGAGGAGAAGTTGAAAGAATAGATCACAAAGGCTCTATAAGTGAAATTACGGCGAGGCTTCCCCTCAAACAGCTTTTCGGATATTCAACAGACCTTCGATCTGCAACTCATGGAAGAGCCAATTTTTCCACACAGTTTCTAAGATATGACAAGAGTCAGTAGTAAGAGTCTTTATTCACAACAACTGTGTTTTTGCGCAGATGTGTTGGTGTCAGGGATCGGGGGCCAGGGATCAGCGGAAAGACCCTAACTGACAAGAAGATATCTTGATTTTTAATGCCTCACATGCCGCAGAAACACTCATTTTAGGAATACCCAGCTTACGTGCTATTCCCCATGCCGATGCACATGACAAACGCTTATTCGCCAGTGATTTTTTAATCATCTCCTCAAGCTCCAGTGTGACGTTCTCCGCCGGTTTAACAATCCTCTGTTCGGGACTGTAGCCGAATAGACCGAGTTGGCAGCGGTTTATTCGCGCTTCCATAAGGTCTATCGCCACACCGACATTGGCAGGTAACACGTCCAGTTCCCCTGCAATTTTATGCGCAGCAGCGCATGTTATCCTGTCATCCGAGATTTTCTTTTTTATCGCCCCGGCAATCCTCGGATCAAGTCTGGTATCAGGTGAATGTTTTACGGCATAGTGTCCGGCATCTTCGTGTGTCATGAATTTCCTTAATACTTCATATAGTGAAATGGTTCCACGGCAGAAAGTGCCTCCGCATTCAGGGTTTCAAATCCCGATTTCTTGAGCACTTGCTGTGCTTTTTCCAGTTGATCCACGTCAATAACAAAAACCGCCTTCTTCCAGCTTTCAAGGACAAAACCGTATGCATTTTCCACATTTATATTTTCATCGGCAAGTAATTGAACCAGTTGATCAAGACCTCCGGGCCTGTCTTCTATCAATACAGCAATAACTTCCTTCAAACTTACTGTTAATCCTTCTTTTTCCAATACCTTCTTGCCCTGTTTCGGATCACTTACCAGAACATTTACGACTCCGAAATCTTCAGAAGTGGAAATCGTAATGGCCCGGATATTTAACTTTGCCCTTGCAAGGATTCTTGTAACCTTGGCCAGTCTCCCCGGCTTATTCTCCGCAAATACGGAAAGCTGATATGCTATCATTTTTCGTACTCCTAACCCGGACAAGCCGGAACCAAACAAGATATATTTCTATCACGAAAACACGAAAAAGAAAATTTAATTTCGCACTTTCTTTTTCCTTCGACAGGCTCAGGATGACTTGTAGTGAGCTCACACCGAAGTCTCACACCGAAGCCATTTTTGCCTGTCTGCGTGCAACGCACAGGCAGGCAAGAACTTTACAATTAAGGGACTAACCTGTAAATGTTTTTCAGTATCCATCCGAAAATAGATTTCTCAAAAAAAGAACACCAGTAAGTTTTCAATTCAGAAATGAGCAATTTTTCGCAAGGTCAAGGAAATCAAGGGATTGTGCGGAGGCGTAGTAATGTACGCCGCACAAGCAATCCCGCAGATTGACGCAGAGATTGCGGAAAAGGGCCATTTCCGGATGGAAACTTTTCAATCTTCCCTGTTATCTATTACCCTGATCGCCTTCCCTTCACCACTGGGAAGACTGTTAGGTTCAACAAGTTCCACCTTTGGTGTAATAAGGATATCGCTCTTCAGTTCTTCAACAACCTTACGTTTTAATTTTTCGAGTTGCTTCAAATCCCCAGTGAAGAATTCCTTCTGGACCTCAACCTTGATATGCATATCATCATTAAATCCTTCTCTTTCCAGCATAATCAGGAAATTGCTGCCGACACCGGGTATTTCCATCAGCTTTTTCTCTATCTGGAGCGGAAAGATGTTGACACCCTTCAAAATCATCATGTCATCTGTCCGGCCTTTGATTCTTTCAATCCTTCTATGAGTTCTGCCACATGGGCACGGTCCGGGGATTATCCTGGTCAGATCCTGCGTTCTGTATCTCAATACAGGCATTCCCTGTCTCAAGAGGGTGGTCATAACAAGTTCCCCCTCCTCACCATCGGGGACAGGTTTCAGCGTGTCCGGATCAATAATCTCGACGAAAAAATTGTCCTCCCAGATATGAAGTCCGTCCTGAAATTGACACTCGAAAGCCACACCGGGTCCGTTCATCTCCGAGAGACCGTAAGAATTGAAAGCCTTAACGCCATAAAGCTCTTCGATTTTTTGTCTTGTTTTTTCCGAGTGAGGTTCGGCACCGAGGAAGGCAATCCGAAGATCTATATCTTTTCGAGGGTCAACTCTCACTTTCTCAAAAACGACAATAAGATGAAGTGCGTAGCTCGGTATGATATGTATTACCGTTGTTCCAAAATCCTGCATGAGCTGTATCTGACGTTTACTGTTCCCCGCGCCTGCCGGTATTGTCAATGCACCTATCTTTTCCGCACCATAATGAAAACCAAGACCACCGGTAAAAAGACCATAGGTCATCATGTTCTGAAAAACGTCACTCTTTCTCATGCCGGTCATATACATGGAACGCGCTACAAGATTAGTCCATTCATTAATATCATTAGCAGTGTGAAATATTACCGTTGCCCTGCCCGTAGTCCCCGATGAAGAATGCATCCTGACCAATTCATCTTTTGAAACTGCCAGAAATCCATAAGGCCAGTGTTCTCTCAGATCATCTTTGGTCGTAAATGGAATATTTTCTATATCCTTTAGAGAACTTACTTTGTCCGGATTAAATCCGGTTTCTTTAAACGATTTATCATAAAAAAAAGATCGCGATGCCCTTTTCAAACTTTCCTTTAATCTTGAAAGCTGAAGCTCCTCAAGTTTCTCTCGCGACATTGTTTCAATTTCTTTTTCCCAGTACATTCTTTCCTGCCCCCAAACATCTACATTTTTTTGAGTTTTACAACTCAACAACAAAATTATCAAGACAAATCTGATTTGGTCCAACGCCTCGTTACTCTTGTCAATAGCATGTTGAAACGATGTTGACGTAGCCTACTTCCAAAATTCTCACGCAAAGACGCAAAGAATAACAAAGCAAACCTTAGTGACTTAGCGCCTTTGCGTGAAAGTAGTCTTTTGAAGATGCGTTATTTTTCTGTATTTGCCTCGACTTTGACGTTGCAGTGTGATTTGGTCGGATGGATTACAATTGAACTGCTTCCCCGAATGTGATAATCCACAGATCAAATGAATTTATTTACTGGAAAGAACAACATTCTCATTACCTGTCCCAAGGGTATTTCTCCTTATTTAGGAGAAGAAATCACTTCACTGGGTTTTCCCGTTTTGTCAGAACTTGTTGCGGGCATAGAAACGGAGGGAACCCTTGAGGACACGATGAAAATCAACCTGTTTATCCGCACAGGACATCGTGTCTTATTTCTTATTAAAGAATTCACGGCAAAACATCCTGACGAACTCTACAAAAATATACTTATGATCTCATGGGAAGATTATATTCAGAAGGATGGCTATATCTGCATTACTTCTTCTGTTGACAACCCGACTATAAAGGATCCACGCTTCGCCAGCTTAAAATGCAAGGATGCTGTTGTTGACAGGTTTTATAAAAAGTTCGGCTGCAGACCCGATTCCGGTTCTCGAAGAAACAGAACTGTCATCCATCTTTTCTGGCAAAAAGATATATGTCTTGTTTATCTTGACACATCCGGCGAACCCCTGTCTCGACATGGATACAGGAAAATTCCCTTGAAAGCTCCCATGCAGGAAACACTCGCAGCAGCTACAATACTGGCAGCCCGCTGGAATGGTAAAGAAAATTTCATAAACCCTATGTGCGGAAGCGGAACGCTGGCTATCGAGGCCACATTGATTGCCCTTGAAAAACCTCCCGGACTTTTGAGAAATAATTTCGGATTTATGCATATTAAAGGATTTAACAAATCAGTTTGGAAGGAATTGCGAAATTATGCAAACAGGAAAACAAGAAAAGCGCCGGAAGGAAAAATTATCGCCACAGACATAAGTGCTGATGCGGTTGATGCCGCGAGAAAGAATGCTGCAACGGCAGGTGTTGAACATCTGATTGAGTTTCACACATGTAATTTCTCCGATACTCCCATTCCACCCGGTACCGGTCTGGTTATGCTAAATCCTGAGTATGGCGAAAGAATGGGAAGGGTTGAAGAACTGAAAAAAACCTATAAACAAATCGGTGATTTTTTTAAAGAAAAGTGTAAAGGGTATCAGGGATACATCTTCACAGGCAACCTTGAACTGTCAAAATACGTTGGGCTAAAAACCAAAAGGCGGACTATTTTTTTTAACAGTAATATCGAATGCAGGCTCCTTGAGTACGATCTGTACGAAGGAAGCAAAAAATCCGTAAAAAATCCCGCCGCCAAAAAATAAACATATCACATCAAATAATCTGACAGACAGCTAATCAGAGATCAGGATAAAAGAGTATCAGCCCTTAGCCTTGAGCCTTGANNAGCCTTGAACCTTTAGCCTTGAACCTTGAACCTTGAACCTTCAGTTTTTAACCTTTGCCATCCACTGGCATACTTTTCGCGGTACATCTAAAGAAACATCAAAGTAATACCGATAGATAATATGAAGCCTTCGACTAACTTCAGTATATAAAACGTCACATCATTCCTTAAATAAGGATAGATGGTCAAACAAAAGAAAAAAGAAGTATAGTACGATGGCTCATCGGCCAACTGGGATATGTGTTTACACAACGGTACCCTGGTGGCTATCTAAATAAAAATAATATTTTAGTAAAACCAAACCCAAAAAATAAATTTCCGCGCGGTGGGTAGTTTTTTTGCTCTCTCCTTTCCACCCACCGCCCTCCTGATAATTCCGAAACCCAATTTTCTTTGATAATCTATTTTAACCTGATATAGTAGCCAAAATCTTTTATCCTGAAGCACCGGATTTATCAGAAAACGAGTGACATAAATGATTCTGTTGATTAATGGTCTTTTCGCCCAATCTCTGCGTTATGCTCAAAAAATAATCCTCGGAATATCAACTATATACCTGCGGTTATTTTTTTCGCATGCCTTGATCTTGAACGAAAATCCTCATAAATCAACAGAATCATAAATAGGACGTTGCCAGTATTGGAAACTTTATGAACACTGCAAATGTAATTGGATTTTTAGCAGCTCTTATTTGCTCAATCTCCATGGCGCCCCAGGTTGTCAAAATACATAAGACAAAAAAAACAGATGATTTATCACTCTGGGCATTTACTGTGCTTGCAACCGGTCTTTTCTTATGGCTTGTCTATGGATTACTGATCCGGTCAATGCCAGTTATCCTGGGAAATGCCGTTGGTTTTACCTTTACCGTGTATATCATAATAATGAAAATCAGGCATGGGTGAACCGTACTACGATCGTTGGATGCCTGCTAAGTCGGCAAGAATAAATAACTCATACACCTTGCTTGTCCTTTTGCTTGTTTTCTGTGTTGTGTCAAAGCTTACATAACTCGTTATGCGCGCTTCAACACGCCTTGAAAACAAACAACATTACGGCGCAATCAGTATAACTTATTTATTTTTGATTCCTAAGGATTTGATTTAT
>DFBI01000016.1 GCA_002367335.1 Syntrophaceae bacterium UBA3084
ATTCTCCGGCTCCAGGGCCGCGGCCCCTCGATGTCCCATGATCATCATTTTGAATATCTCCTGAACTTATTACAACCCTCCGTCTTTGGTCGGACTGCCTTGCTTCTGGGCCCGTTCCAATATCCTTCCTCTGTATGGTCCTCAGTTATCTATAAAAATGTGGTTATATTATCCAAAAATGTCTGAATGTGTACCAGTTCGTGTCAGATAAACGTTTTTGCTATCTGCTTTCCAGATCAGCAACCAATCAGGTTCAATATGACATTCCATATAACCTGAGTATTTGCCTTTTAAGGGATGAAGCTTGTATTCCTGGGGTAGGGTGTTGCCCGATTGCAGCATTTCAATAACTTTCTGAAGAGATTCTAAATTCTGGTTACGCCTTTTCGCTCGTTTGACATCCTTAGAGAAACCTTTTGTCCATATCAGTTTTCTGGAATTCATACACCAATCTTTTTGAACATTTCTTCAACGGTATCCGCTGACTCAAGATTACGACTATTTTCAATGTCATCCATAGCATGTAGCGTTTCCTTGTTAGGCAGTCGCAAATCAAACGGGATACCCCTGTAATTAATAACCTGTTTCAAAAAAAGATTGACGGCCGAGGAGATATTTAATCCGAGGCCACTAAGAATGACCTCTGCACCCTTTTTAATCTCCTCAGTTGTTCTAACATTTACACTTGTATTTTTAGCCATAATTAAGACCTTTACCTTATTATCAAACGTTCATAACGAAAATTTGCCACCTGCTCGCCATACTCGCTTAACACACACTGACGAACACAGATTCAGGCCATCTGCCAAACCGGCAATTTATTGTAAATATGTATTTCAAAATTGATACATTGTCAATACAAATGTTAAAGTCTTCGAACATGAAAAATTTCGACTGGCCGCTGACAGCTTCGAGCCCGTCGCACAGTTTCTTCCTTCCGCCAGGTTTAATTCGGGGAATAACTTGGTGCCATGACACCGTATTTAGACAAGGCTGATGATTCCTGGCACTTTCGACTTTATTTTTTACTGAAAAGGAGGCCATATGCAACAATACTATTTGGGTGCTGATGTAAGTAAAGGGTATGCAGATTTCGTGATTCTGGATTCCAAAAAACAGCCCGTAGAAAAAAAATTTCAGATGGATGATACTTTTTCTGGGCATTGCCAACTTTATGACAGGCTTGACAATTTTTATCAAAATCATCCTGACTCCAAAATCTATGCATGGGACTTTATCAAAATACTGACCAAACAGAGTACTCAGCTTTTAAACCAGATAGAGCCTCTGATTTACAGTGCCAACCCGGAACTTTTGGTTTACTGCAAAGACGGCATGCCGGATTGGATACTGAAACTCCTGCTACGTTATCCTACGGCTGCTAATCTATCTAAGGCCAAGGCATCTTCAGTCGCCGGCATACCATACGTTTCCTCTGCCCGCGCAATAGAACAATTTTTATCCCATACGTGTTCAATGTGTAGCTTTCGCCTCCTTTGGAAACGTGAACAACCGTATTATGAACATACTTCCTTTTTCTTTCTTCAGAACTACCGCCTTTTTGACGTATTTCTTTCTGCTTCTTTACATTAACATCATCAATTGATATATTGACTGTATTTTTAGGGTCTTCATAACATACTGGGCTGTTGATAACTTCATCGTATATCTCACTATCAATACATTTCTCTGCCGCCTCGGTTATTTTTTCCTCAGAAACTGTTACTGGTTGATTAGCATATGCTGCGTTATTTCCCTGGCATACACCATCTTCACTAAAACCATTCTTTTTCAATATGCGCTTTGTTTTCTCCTCTAAATAGTCGATCAGATTAGATCCCTCTTTTTCCGTACAGTTCGCCCCATGCTTTACTTAATTTTTCTTTTTCATAAAACTTTTTCATCCATCTTACGATAATTTTTTATCATTTCCTCTTTAACGGAAGGATTATATAGCATTGCCGCAGGATGCTGTAAAGGGAGTATTTTTCTATCACCAGCCCAAAAAACCTTACATAAATTTTGTGAAACTCTGGTTTAGATGGCAAACAAAGAGTATATTTAGTTGCATAATGACCTAATGGAGCTATTAATGCCGGATTTATTAATTCTATCTCTTTATCCAAGTACTTGCTGCAAATTTCAATTTCATCTCGCTTTGGCTTCCTATATTTTGGGAGCATACATTTAACCAGATTTGTCATGTAAATCTCTTTTCTATCGATATTAGCCATCCTCAATAATTCATCTAATACTTTTCCTGAAGGTCCGATAAACATTTTCCCTTCTCTATCTTCATTCTCTCCAGGTGCTTGAGCAATTAGCATGAGATTAGTATTTAGATTTCCCTCCCCACAAAGAGCGTTTATTCTAGTCTCAGACAGTCTGCATTTGTTGCATTTTTTTATCTCTTTATTCAAATTCTCCATCCCCGTTGTAATACTCCTTCTGCCCAAGCTATTTTCAATATTCGTAAGCCTTCACAGGGTACCGCATCTGCTTTNNGTACGTCTGCGTACCCGTACGCCTCGCATCTGCAGCACCCTGTGAAGGCTTACAGTTCGGTGGGTTGCGGTAAAATGCGGTAAAACGGGCGTTGTAATTCCGTAAAGGGTTACCAATATTCTAACAACAGGTGCAATTTTACATAACGTCCTGCGTATTCGCTACATTTAAAAAACTAAAGGACATTGTTGACTGAGTTGAATCAATCTTTCATTATCCTAAGATGACCTCAGTACCATCTTCCGGAGCTACCCCGGTTAAATACGCTTTCGGCTAAATGCTGTGCATTATTGAACTGGGCAGGCCCCGGAGGAATGGCTGGAAGATTCCACAGGGCAAGCGGGGCAGGCGCAGATGAGCACAGATAAAAAAGAAATGCAGCAACTTATTCGATAAGACTCGTGTTTAATCTGTGAAAATCTGCGCAATCCGCAGATAGAATGAAGAAGCCTCGCGGTTCCACCCTTGCCTTCGGCTAGTACTTATTGCAATATAGGTATAGTAAATAACCTGAATATGCCCGGTGCGATTAATCATGTCATCACCAGAAGTTTGAATCATCAAGATATTTTCTTGACGACTGCGACCGGTTCCCTTCTAGTGACCGTTGAGCAGTTCACAAATGAAATCTGAATACAGACCACTTTGGGTTCAGCCTGTTTGGGTTAGGAATGTCGGGAAATGAAAAAAAGAAAGAAAGCAGATCCGCTGTTGTTAGAAATAGAACGCGCATTGGGTCTCGGCCAATTCATATCGTACAACCAGTCATGGGAATTTGTTCGCGAGTTGGAAGATACAAAAAAGAGAATTGATGCTTTGGTAAAGAATGGAGAGGCTGAGCGTGCCGTTGGCCTGTACGAGTTGTTTTTTTCAGGATGTTATGAAAAAGCAGAAGAGATCGACGATTCCGGTGGCAATCTCGGCATGTTTTTTGGGGAGTTGTTCTGCGCCTGGATCAAGGCCAGACAGAAAGCCGGATGCAAGGCCGATGAAACCGTGCAGTTTGTCCTTAAATGGATGGACAATGACGAGTATGGGTTTTGTTATGATATTGAGCAGGATATAGCCCAAGTTCTCAACAAAGCGGGGTTCCAGTTGTTCAGGAAACATTTTCAAGATCAATTTGAAAATGCCTTTGTTCCATACACCTCAGAAGTGCCGAAGTTTATTTATGATTATCCTGCTGAAGTTTACAGGAACGCTAATATTTTGAAGAAGATCTATATTGTAAAGAAAGACATTCAGTCGTATCTGGCCCTTTGTGAAAAAACAGTGGCTAGTCCGAAAGATTGCAAAAATATCGCCATGTTGTACAAAGAAAAGAAGCATTTTGCTGATGCGCTGGCTTGGGTTGAAAAAGGGCTAACCCTCGAAAAGAAACGCAAATGGGGCAATCAATCCAGTTATGGGTTGACGAGAATGAGACAGGAATTACTCGATAAACTGGGACGGAGCGAAGATGCTTTTGAAAGTGCCTGGTCCGAATTCAAAAAATATCCTTCAGTGCATGGCTATGATGAATTGATGAAATACATCCCCAAACAGAATTTCAAAGAATGGCACGAAAAAGCTCTTTTGGAAGCGAAAAAGACCTCATTGTCCGCATTTATTGAAATTTGTAGCAAGACCAAAGAATGGGACATACTTTCCGAACGTATTGTTTTCGTGGGACACGATAAACTTGAGCAAATCAGGCACAATATAACGGAAAAGGCGGCCAAGGGACTCGCAAAAAAACACTGCCGAGCAGCAGCAAAAATTTATGGTGCCATAGGGATGCGCATACTTAAGAAGGGAAAGACTAAATACTACCGGCAGGCACTGGAACATTTTCAGAGGGCCAGAAAACTTTATAAGAAAGTAGATCATGAGCAGATGTGGGCAGCCATTGTTTATCAGGTGCGTAAAGATCATTCCAGAAAATACAGTTTTATAGGTGATTTTGAAAAGATCTTAACAGGCCGTGGGCCGGATTCCCCTGAGACTTTTGAAAAAAGGGTTCGGAAGAGATTGGTAAAACAGACTTCGGATTGATAAGAACGAAGCGCCATGACAAAGATTGAAAAAACAGAGAGAATACAGGAGATCAAGGAGTTGATGCAGGCGACAAAAGGAAATAATTGATGTGGACAAAATAGAACTTTTAGAACTTATCAATAAAGGCGAATCCAGCTTTGTGGAATTCAAGGCGGATACAACTGACATTAAAGCGGAAACAATCGCGGAGTATGTTGTATGCTTTGCAAACTCAAAGGGCGGAACAATTCTGCTTGGAGTTGAAGATGACGGAACTATAACAGGGCTGAAAGGCAGGTTCCCCGAATATGGCACATGGATATCAGATGCGATTCAGGGTTGGATGCATCCGAATATTATTGTTGATTATGAGGAGGTGCCTGTAGAAAAAAAACTGCGGGTTGCCGTGATTATGGTTCCGATGAGTGTCGCTAAGCCGTATTGCAAGCGTAAGGGGAAGGATGCTAAGGAACGTTATTATATTCGGGATGTAACCCGTTGTCGTGAAGCCGATAGAGAAGAGTTGAGGCGTTTATTTCAAAGTTCCGGAGTAATTCATTTTGAGATGACACCTGTTCCAAGGTCAATACCGAATGATTTGAATGAAACTCTGCTTGTTGAGTATTTCAGACAAGTTAGAAATATCGGCTATGACGATAAGTCAAAATGGCTTCGGCTTCTGATGGACAACCAGATACTTTCTGAAGAACTTGGCGATGTTAACTGCACTCTGGCAGGACTTATTCTGTTCGGCAAAAAAGATAGGATAAAAAGATTAATCCCCCAAAGTGGTGTTACCGCTGTTGAATACGACGCGCCTGATGCTGATGTGGCGGGCCGTTATCGTAAAGAGATTAACGGGCCATTGCTTTCGTTACGTGAAAGTTCGGGAATTGTTACTGAAGAAGGAATAATTGATCAGGCGGTAAATTTTGTTTTAAGGGTAAGGTCAAAAGAAAAAATTGAGGGTACAAGACGCGTTACTGAATATGATTATCCTCCTGATGTTTTGCGTGAAGTTGTTGTCAATGCGGTTGCACACAGAGACTATACAATCGGCGGAACGAATATCGGAATCTGGCTTTATCCGGACCGGTTGGAAATCGATAGTCCCGGAAATCTTCCAAATACAATCACCATTGAACGGATGAAAAGCGGCGCCCGTTATCACCGCAATCAAATGATTGTCGATTATTTGCGCGACATGGAATATGTCGAGGGCAGCGGCAGAGGAGTGTCGCGCAAAATCATCCGCGGCATGGTCGAGCATAACGGCAAAGAGCCTGATTTTGAGCTAAGAGGTGAAGCTTTAAGAGTTACTTTGTATGCCTAAAATGGGGAGGGGTAACGGAAGGACCCAGCCTTCTCCGTGGGCATATGCAAGGATTTCCTCATCGCCAGCGCGCACGCGGCAGAAGGAAAAGTCCTGACCGTAGATCGCAACCCCGAGGTCTTCAAGATGGACAGTGCCTGGTTTATCAGTGGGGAAAAGAAATACTTTGTCAGGAAGCCTGAGTGTTTTGGTCATCTTGCTCGCAGCGTCATGATTTCCGGCAATAATGTAAACCGGAATTCCGGCCTCCTGCAGTTTTGTCATCTGGGAGACAAAATAGAGCCCTGTATTATAGTCCTTCCAGTCACCGTCATATAGGTCGCCTGCAATAAGAACAAAATCAACACGCTCAACAATGGCCAGTTCTACGAGATTTTCCAGGGCCCGTCGTGTTGCATGACGCAGATCTTCAACCGGTGCGCCTTCATAATGCTCAAGCTTCAGCAAAGGACTATCCAGATGAATGTCAGCAGCATGAAGAAATGTAAACATACTCAATCCTTAGCCCACCCCCATCATGTTATTTACCACGAAGGGCACGAAGAACACGAAGAAAATATAAAACCATTCCTCAAGTTCCGACCTTCGTGTCCCTTCGTGTTCTTCGTGGTGAATTTTTTTTGCGATTCTGACTGGCTCAAAAAATACAATTTGTAACAGTATAGAGCATAGTTACTTGAAATACTTAATCAGGACTCTAGGGTCATTGGTTCC
>DFBI01000052.1:0-345 GCA_002367335.1 Syntrophaceae bacterium UBA3084
TTTGATGCCAATGATGCCGTAAATGAGAAGTTAAAGGAAGTTGGCGCCCTCCTGGGACTTGTGGATATCAAACATCAGTATCCTCACTGCTGGAGATGCAAGAATCCCATTATCTTCAGGTCAACGGAACAGTGGTTTATTTCCATGGAAAAAAATGAATTGAGAAAAAAGGCACTTGAAGCGATCGACAGCGTTTCATGGGTTCCCTCATGGGGCCGTGACCGGATATACGGGATGATTAAGAACAGGCCTGACTGGTGTATTTCAAGACAGCGTGTATGGGGAGTACCCATTACAGTATTTTACTGCAAACAGTGCAACAATGTTCTGTATACGAAAGAAATA
>DFBI01000052.1:514-9409 GCA_002367335.1 Syntrophaceae bacterium UBA3084
CACGCAGCGGTGCTGGAAAATACTGAAAAGTGGGAAGACCTCCGGTCACCTGCGGATATGTATCTTGAAGGAAGTGACCAGCACAGGGGATGGTTTCATTCTTCCCTCCTGGAATCCGTTGGAACGCGGGGGAGGGCTCCCTATAAGAGCGTTTTGACCCATGGTTTCGTTGTCGATGGTGATGGAAAGAAAATGTCCAAATCTATGGGCAACGTCATTGATACGCAAAAAATGGTTGATGAATACGGTGCGGAGGTATTGAGGCTATGGGTGGCCGCAGAAGATTACACTGCTGATATCAGAATATCGGAAGAGATATTGAAACGCCTCATCGAGGCATACAGGAGGCTTCGCAATACAAGCAGATACATATTGGGTAACCTGTATGATTTCGACATCAAAAGAGACATGGTTCCTTATAAAGAAATGGACGAGATGGATAAAGCTGCCCTCAACAGGCTTCAGGAGATCATCCGACGTGTGAGAACGGCCTATGAAAATTACCAATTTCATGTGGTCTTTTATGCGCTTCACAAATATTGTACTGTTGACCTGAGTGCTCTTTATCTTGATGTCTTGAAAGATAGACTTTACACTTCAAAATCAAAATCTCGGGAGAGAAGATCTGCTCAAAGCGCCATGTATATTATCCTTGATGCCGTGGTAAGGCTGCTGTCACCCATTCTTACTTTTACTGCAGAAGAGATATGGGAAAACTTACCCGATTATGATGGTAAGGAAGAAAGTGTTCACATGGCGTTATTCCCCAATGTGAATCCTGATTACAGGAATAAGGACGTTGGCGAGGAATGGGATACCCTTATTCATATTAAAAGTGAAGTGTCAAAGGCGATTGAGATAGCCAGACAAGAGAAGGTTGTGGGGCATTCTCTCGACAGCCGCATCGATATTTTCGCTCCTGAAAAACTCAGGTCACTCTTGGAGAGCTACCCGGAAGATATAAAGGCTCTGTTTATTGTGTCCGAGGTTAATGTTCTTGAGGAAGACAAAATCAATAATTCCTATGAAAGTACCGAGTTTGAAGGTTTAAAAATAGGAGTTGCAAAGGCCCATGGGCAGAAATGTGAGAGATGCTGGAATTACAGCATGACCGTAGGAAATAACCCCGATTATCCAACTATATGTGAAAGATGTATTGGGAATCTTGGGTAAGCGATCACAGCAAAGGATTATGGATTAATCCTCTAATCCGGGAATTATTCAGCCCTTTGCCTTTGATCTTGTGGTTGTGTTGCTATAGGGGATAAATTTGAAAAGAAAATATATTATTTCTTCCGTTACCTTGATAATTATTCTCCTGCTGGACCAGTGGACAAAATCGTATGTAAGTTCAATCATGTCCCTACACGATTCTTTTCCGGTTATTGACGGTTTCTTTAGTATTACCTATATTAGAAATCCTGGTGCGGCGTTTGGTTTCCTTGCTAATGCTTCTCCCGCGTTTCGACCTTTATTTTTTGTCGTGGTCTCAGCCATCGCCATAGTATTGATTCTCCTGCTGATAAAAAATATGAAGGACGAACAACGGCTTCTCACTTTTTCCCTTTCATTAATTTTGGGCGGCGCGGTTGGAAATCTGATCGACAGAGTGTGTTCTGGAGAGGTTATAGATTTTTTTGATTTCTATCTAATGTCCTATCACTGGCCGGCATTCAACGTGGCGGACAGCGCCATTACTGTTGGGGCTGCCATTCTTGTTTATGAGCTGATCGTAAAAAAAGAAAAGTACCCGGGTTCCAGATTCAAGGCTTTCAAGGAATAGGGACCTTTTATCTTTTTGGCTTTAAAATAGTCACTTTCAGGTGTTTTCTTCCCCACTCCATGGCATCATGATGACCTGAGAAAAAGACGTCGATGCAATTCGGTCCTTTTATGGCACTACCTGTATCGTGGACCTTCCCCCACCCGTAGCCGGGCACATACATTTTGGTACCGAAGGGATAGAATTTAATATCAGCCGCGATAGTTCCCTTTTTTGCCTTTGTCCCGTCAGCGGTAATTCCTACCTTTTTCCTTTTTCCCTTTGATGGACCATAAGCATAAACAGGCGGTCCGATGCATCCATATTTCCTCTTCCAGCCGCATGACTTCTTCCCGGCATCATAGGCGGTTACGGTCATCCATCGTTGTTTTCTTGTGTATTTCACTTTCCGGGGGAAAAGGCAGCATCCGGAAAGGAAAAACCAGATTATTAGAGGAATGAGAAAAAAAATGATAATTTTTATTCTCATTCTGGACATGGCCGATACTCCAAACATTATTTCATAAGCCCCGGGAGAAATAGTGCGATCTGCGGGAAAGGAATTAAGAGTAGCGTTCCTATAATTAATGCAATGAGAAGTGGCACAACTCCTTTGAAAATAACATGCAGGGGCACGTCCCTTGCCACGCCGCTAACCACGTAGACATTAACTCCCACAGGTGGTGTTATAACCCCGATCTGTGTTACCAGCACAATTATAACTCCGAACCACAGAGGATCATATCCAAGGGGTATAACCACAGGATAAAAGATAGGCACGGTCAACATAATCAGCGCTAAAGCGTCGATAAAACAACCCCCTATCAAATACAGCAGGATAATCATGAACATGATGGCATAACGTGGCAGTTGACATCCGGATATCCAGTTTGCAATATCGAAAGGAATCCTTGATATGGCAAGAAAATGTCCAAAGATGGTAGCGCCCGCGACAATAACGAGAATCATGCAGGATATTCTTGTCGTTTCAAAAAGAGAAGTGATAAAACCTTGCCATGTTATGTTACGTCTGGCAACGGCGAGAAGTAACGTGCCAAAGGCGCCAACCGCCCCCGCTTCTGTTGGAGTGAAGAAACCAACAAAAAGCCCTCCCATTACTAACAGGAACAGAATCAACGTTTCTATGAGTCCTGAAAGAGACGCCATTTTTTCCCTGAAAGTGGTATTGGGACCTCTGGGACCCAGATCCGGCTTGAGACTCGTCCATATAATAATGGTCAGGATGAACAGTATTGTCAGGAGTAACCCGGGCAACATGCCCGCCATAAAGAGCTTGCCGATGGATTGTTCGGTGAGAATTCCATAGACGATAAAAATGACGCTTGGCGGAATGAGAATGCCGAGACTTCCGCCTGCGGCAACGACACCCGTGGCTAGTTCGGGCTTGTAATTATACCTCTTCATTTCCGGGAGTGTTACGGCTGCCATTGTTGCCGCTGTCGCGTTGGTAGACCCGCAAATTGCGGCAAAACCGGCACATGCCCCTATTGTGGCAATTGCCAGCCCCCCCGGCAGATGACCGATAAACTTGTAAGCAGAATCAAAAAGTCTGCCACTTATCCCCGCATGATAGGCGATTTGTCCCATCAGGACAAATAAGGGTATGACCGTCAGGTTGTATGAACTNNGCCATGACGAAACCAACCGGCATTCTTGAGAATATAAGTAAAAAAAGGGCTGCGATGCCAATAAGACCTACGGCGGTTGGACTCACTTTCCCCCTGTTCCCTTCAATGATTTAAATGATTCCGTGAGCAACAGAAGGCAGAGAAGACCGCAACCGAAGGCTATTCCATAAACAAAGGGGTAAACAGGCATCTGTATCGTCATTGATACCTCCCCGCTCTGCTTTAGATCGGAAGCATATAAAATGCTTTGCCATGCAATCAATCCAAAAAGAGCGGCGCCGATCAGATTGTTAGCAATCGCGATGAATGATTGTACCTTTCGTGGAAATTTCCGGACAAGAAAATCAACGGCAATATGTCCCCTTTCTGCGGAAGTATATGCCAGCGAAAAGGCAATAACAACTGCTCCCAACAATCCAACTATTTCGTAGGTGCCTGGGATAGGATGACGAAAAAGGCGGAGTATTACATCGGCAGATGTGAGAATCATCATGACTACGACAGCAAAGGCCGCTATCCAGTTGAATCTGTAAGTTAAAATATTAATTAATTTTTCAAAACGAACCATTGTCAGAATATAGCATTGTAAAATGTCTTAAATGAGCAACCCCATTTTTAGGGACAGGCCAGAAAAGGGGGTGCAAATAAAATTATTTTTTCTTTCCATATATAGCAATGTATTTTTGAATAAGTTTCTTCACTTCTGCAACGGCTTTCCCCCCGGGAAGACCTTTTTTGTCTGTAGCTTTTATATAATTGACGATAACCGGTTCAACGGCTTTCACCCATCGATCATTTTCGTTATCAGACAGTGGAATGATTTTATTTCCCAGGCTCAGTGCGTAATCACGCCCTTCAGCATCGCCTTCATCCCATATTTTACCGTGAACATCAACCCATTCTCTACTTGTTTCTTCAAATATCTTCTGGATGTTTTTTGGAAGTGCGTTCCATTTTTTGAGATTCATGACCACAAACATGGCAGTGGTGTAACCAACACCTGAACATTCAGTGGTGTATTTAACAACTTCTGCCTGTTTCCATCCCTTGAGCGTTTCTATGGGGGTAAGGGTGCCTTCGACCACACCTTTTTGTAAAGCTTCATAAGTTGCACCCTGGGGCATTGCAACCGGCACACCACCCAGAGCCCTCGTGACTTTGGCGCTCAATCCGGTGGATCGTATCTTCATTCCTTTTAAATCTTCCAGATTCCTGACGGGTTTTTTCGTATGGAGCAACCCTGGTCCGTGTGCATGTATATACAGAACTTTGGCAGCGTCAAGTTCTTTTGGCCGGATTATGTTGTAAAATTCAGTGGCTACGTGTGTTGCCACCTGACCATTGAGGTAACCGTAAGGAAGATCGACTGCCGCCATTATCGGGAAACGTCCCCTGGTATAAGCGAAACAGGACATTCCTATATCGGATATTCCCTTAACCACACCGTCATAACACTGATTTGCCTTTGTTAGAGTTCCTCCTGGAAAGACGGTGATTTTTACCCTTCCATTCGTACGCTTTTCTATTTCGCGAGCCCACGACATACCGGCTTTGCATTGGCCGTGGGCAGGTGGAAAGAAGATGCTGTAAGTGAGCTGAATTGGTTTTGCGTGAACACTGGTGACACTGACCGACATAAAAGATACAGCCAGAAAAACTGTGATTAATGTAACAAAAAGAATATTCTTTTTCATTTTGACCTCCAAACGTTAATTTTTTGGAACCCGCACTCATGTCAATATGGATCTGCAGGTATCACTACTTGCAAATTAGTATATAACCTGGTGTGATATAAACTAATTGAAAAACTTGAAAATAAGCGGGTATATCTTGAAAGCCTGCTTGACCACCTTGAAAAGAAAAACGGGCAGCAGGCATTAATACTTGTAGGTATAATAGGTGGGAAAGATAAATGCGGTTATATATTTTTCTTTCATGGTGCCTCATTAAGTACTGTTTGTTCAACCACAATAATACTTGACGACTTCGTAAAAAGTTCAACTTCGGCGTCAGATTAAAAATTTAATCCTCAAGATACTCAATGTATCCCTGTGGTCTTCGGCAAGCCTGTGACGAACTCAGCCAAGCCCTTGAATTTTCCACCATCGTGATTTTCTATTTGATTTTCCCATTACTGTCAAGCTTAATTTTAAGGGATTCCTATTTTATATTATTCTTAAATCCTCTTCTTCTTGATGGTCCTCTTAACTTTGCTAAGACTGCCTTCTCCATTTCTTCGGCCCGTTTTATTGTAGCGACATGAAATTCTTCTTGTTCCTTTTCTTCGATGTCAAAATTTACCCTTTCACTGATGCCGAAACGCATCCTTAGCACCTTTTCTTCTCTTGGGGTTAAAGTAGACAATATCTTTCTCGTCTGCTTCGCAAGATCCATATTGACTGCGGCTTCTGAAGGAGACATAATCTTTTTATCTTCGATAAAATCACCTAAGGAGCTATCTTCTTCTTCTCCTATAGGTGTTTCCAGGGATATAGGCTCCTTGGCAATTTTCAACACTTTCCTGACCTTCTCCAGCGGAAATTCCATTTTCCCGGCGATTTCTTCCGAATTGGGCTCTCTGCCTAATTCCTGTACCAAATATCGGGAGGTCCTGATGAGTTTATTAATTGTTTCAATCATGTGTACTGGAATTCTTATCGTCCTCGCCTGATCTGCTATTGCTCTCGTTATGGCCTGTCGTATCCACCAGGTGGCATAGGTAGAAAATTTATAACCTCTTTGGTACTCGAATTTGTCAACAGCTTTCATCAATCCTATATTTCCTTCTTGAACAAGATCGAGGAACTGCAGCCCTCTATTAGTATACTTTTTGGCTATGCTTACAACCAATCTCAGATTGGCTTCCATGAGTTTCTTTTTCGCAGCGGATGCTTTCTTTTCACCTGTCTCTATCGAAGAAACAATCTTCGTTAACTTATCTGTCGATATACTAATTTCAGATGTTATTCTTTTTCTGTCTTTCCGAGCTTTCTTGATGATCTTTTCATATTTTTTTAATTGATCAATGGAAATTCCGCTCTTCTTTAAGGCTTTTTCCTTTTCCTTAGAACTTTTCTTTATACAAGAGAAGAGTCCCGCTAGTGTTTTAAGAGACATGCCTGTTTTCTCTTTACAAACCTGAAGTTCTCTCTCAGCTCTTTTCGCCTCGATAAAGGCGATTTTGAATTCTAATACCATTCTATTGATATATTTTTTGCTGAAATTTACATTTCTGCACAGTTTCACAATTTTTTTTGTATTCTTTTCAATTTTTGTTTTGATTTTCTTTTTTTCAAGGTCATCCATGCCTTTTTCTTTTAGTTGATTTTTCAGGATTCCATTTTTCTTATCAAGTTTCTCTATTTTATCGATAAGATTCTGTACCCTTTCTTTATGTGCATCTTCTTCGATAAAACCTTTTTCATCTTCAAGGTTATCAACAACATCCTTTATCTTTACCCGACCGTTTCTCAACTTTATTCCAATATTCACAACATTCCTAGTAAAAAACGATTGTCTGAAAAGGGTGCCCATAACTTCTTTTTCACCCGCTTCAATTATTTTTGCTATTTCAACTTCACCTTCACGGCTCAGAAGATTTACAAGACCCATCTCGCGCAGGTACATTTTTACGGGGTCTCCTGTTTTACCCAGAACGGAAATGAGCGAAGGTGCTTCTCTTACAACCTCTTTTGCCTCTACAGGTTTTTCGTCAACTTTTCTAAGAGCTGCCATGTCATTCTTATCGGTATCAACAATGTCTATATTTTTCTCTCCGAAAAGCATGATAATATTATCTAACTCATCAGAAGATATAATATCGGATGGCAGCATATCATTGACATCATCATAGGTAAGGAATCCCTTTCTCTCACCCAGAATAGTAAGTTTCTTAACCTCATCCGAATGTAATATTGTTTTCATATCAACTTCTCCTTGCGTAAGATGGGATCCATCCTCGGTTTTTGACTTTTACGAATTCATCAAAACCATTTCTTCTTTTAATAATTTATCTTTTTTAATTATAAGCTTTTCTGACAATTCCGTATTACCCGTTCCCTGGGCCCTGGTTATTTCTCTCTGGATAGTTTCACGTTTATTTTTGTACCACTTGCCCCTCATTCTTATAATGGTGTCCAGAAAACTTTTATCAATAACAGTGGCGTCAAGAGGAGGTTGTTCCATCATCGACTTCAAAATTTTATCTTTTAGAACATCATCTTCCAAATCATCCACTAAATCCGAAACACTCTTTCCCTTTCCCCTCTTAAAGGCTTCTACAAGTATCTCTCCCAGTTTTTTCAACCCCGGACTGTAGAAAAAATCGAGCGTATTTTCCTTCACCACCACAGGAATTTTCTCGGGATATTCAATCATCATAGAGATAAGACTCAATTCCACCATATCCACTTTTCTGACTTCTTTCCTGTGAGATTCAACTTTTTCAGTTAAATTCTTATACCTTGCCGGTTTCTTATTTACCTCCGTCTTTAATACTCCCTGATCAACTCCTAACTTTTCCGACACTCTCTTTATAAAAAGATTCCTTTGAACCAGATTGCTTATATTTCTTATAAATGAAACGGAATCCTTCACAGAATCCAGGGTTTCCTCAAGCGTATCTTTTCCGCCTATTATCTTTTCTATATAATAATCAATCATAGAAGGAGAACGAGAAATAATATCCTCTAGCGCTTCTCCTCCGAATCTTCTAACATAATCATCCGGGTCACAGTCTTCGGGAAGGATTACCACCCTTGCATGCATCTCTTTTTCAAGAAATAATTGCAGGCTTCTTTCTACGGCATGTCTGCCGGCCTCGTCGGGATCAAAAATAACAGCCACGTTCCTCGAAAATCTTCTTATCAATTCTATCTGATCTTTTGTAAGTGCAGTTCCCAGGGCGGCAACTACATTGGTTACTCCTGCGCCCCAGAGCGAAAGGAAATCGAGATATCCTTCCACAATAATAGCGTCATTTTTTTTACTGATCTCTCTTTTTGTTTGATAAAGACCATACAGCGTTTTACCCTTAATATACACAGGAGATTCAGGAGAATTCAGGTATTTAGGTTCTCCCTTATCGATCACCCTTCCACCGAAGGCAACGACACTTCCATTGAGATCCATAATGGGGAAAATCAATCTACCCCTGAACCTGTCGTAACTTTTGCCGTTGTCCTTTGATATGACAAGACCTGCCTTCTCGACGAGTTCAAGAGGTATCTTTCTCCCATCAAAAAAATCCTTAAGATATCTCCATCCTTCGCGAGAATATCCCAACCCAAATTTCTTAACAACAGAATCATTTATTTCCCTCTCTTTGAGATAATCCCTGGCCGCTTTTCCCATATCTGATGAAAGGTTACCGGAAAAATACTCCGCGGCCATCTGGTTGATCCTGCCCAGCTTTTCTCTTTCACTCGCTACTTTCTTCTCTTGCCCACTCATATCTCTGATGGGAATAGTAATTCCCAACTTGCC
>DFBI01000235.1:0-4654 GCA_002367335.1 Syntrophaceae bacterium UBA3084
GGAGCTTTTTACGAGACCATCAAAATTGACAGTTTCGTAAAAAGTCGAATTTCCCCTCCCCTGGTGGGAGGGGATAAAGGGGAGGGGGATATAACTACTGGAAATAGCGGTGTTCTCACCCTCACCCCTACCCTCTCCCATCAAGAGAGAGGGAGTTTTTGCACTTTTTACGAGTCCATCAAACATAAGGAAATATATTTTTTATAACATGCTGGAAATTATGCTTTACATTTTCGTTTCCTTCGATAATTCCCATATGACCAGGCAGAAGATAATCGACATCAAGCTTTGAGAGTTCTAAAATACTTTTTTTCAGCAGTGCCCCGTTACCACCTGGAAAATCGGTTCTTCCCACATTTTGATTAAATATTACATCACCCGAAAAAAGTGCCTTGTTTGATGGCCAGTATAAAACTATCGATCCCGGTGAATGACCGGGGGTAACTAAAATCTCGAAAGTTTCACTACCCAGGGTAACGGGTCCTTCCCTTAAGATCATATCTATGTTGACGTTTGGCAGATCAAGACCGAACCAGCCGTACATCATTCCCCCCGCTTCATCCAGGAATTCTATTTCCCTGTCGTTCAGTCCTATCTTTACATGCGGGTTATCATTAAATAATTCGGACCCTTCAAAGTGGTCGGGGTGAGAATGGGTATTTATAATGTATTTTATCTCTTTAGTATTTATTCCATCTGTTCCCATGCTCTTAAGAAGATCGGGAAGATATTTTTTAAGACCGGGGTCTATCAGTGCCCGGACACTGCCACCTATGTAATAGCTGTTACAATTGTTGTCAAAGAGGTTTGTCCATTCATACACATAAATGTCATCAATTAGTCTCATCCGTTTACCTTTTTGTCTTTTATAGAAAACAACCCGTACTACTCCAGCATCCAGCAATCAGAATAAAAACAATATGTCCTACGGAGAAGCTTCTGTCTCATGATACCTGACTTCTGACCCCTGTTTCCTGAGTACTTACATCATTTCTTTCTTTTCCTAGGAGGCTGTCCGAGAATAGCTATTTCCCGCAATCTCTACGTCAGGCTCAGATTTTAATCCTCAAAATACTCAACGTATTCCTGCGGTTAAAATCTTCGCCTTCCTTGACCTTGCAAAAAATTTCTCATTCTCGGACAGCCTCCTAGCAGCCTTCAGTCTATCCACCTGAGTAGTTACGATTTGGGAAGATAAAAAAGAGGATTCTTTGGCTTGTTGCTCCGTCGAATTTCAAAATGGAGGTAGCTTTTCCCATTTTTTTTATTCTTTTTGCCCAGTGAGGCAATCTTTTCACCCTTTTTAACACTATCTCCGACGCTTACGCACCTGTTTTTCAGGAAGGTATAAACTGTGGAGTAATTGTTTTTGTGCTTGATAATAATTGTTTCGCCATAATATTTAAGAGATGATGAGTGGATTATTCTTCCGCTTGCTGATGCTAAAACGGGTGTTCCCTCCTCTGCTTTTATCTCGATTCCGTTATATCTCATACCGTTTGGCTGAATACCAAATTTCGACAATAAGGTACCCTTTATGGGCCAGATAAAACGATTTCTTTCAAACCTGACAGTTTCTTTTTTACTTTTTTCTTTCGCCCCTGTTTCTTTTTTAATTACTGTTTTTCCCGGGGGTTTAATACTTGCTGGTGGAGGTATTGGTTGACGGACTGCAGGCTTAATTTCAAGAACTTCAGTAGCATTTGGAATAAAGATGATACTCCCCGTCTTTATGACAGTGGGGTCTGTTATGTTATTTATTTCTGCCAATTCCTGGATATCTGTATTGTATGTCTGTGCAATCCTCCAGAGAGTTACATTTTCTTTGACTTTGTGATAAACACCTCTGGCCCGCGTAGATTCTCTAAAATGTGCTGAACAGGCTGTGAGTAACAACATTACACAAATTAATATTGAAATTATCTTTTTACAAAACATGTCAGTCACATCATTCTTATAAAAACCATTCGATCAATATGAAACCGCCGATCAAAAGGATTGTAAAAACACACGCAAGGAGATTGAAATACCTGTCTATAAACGATCTTATTCCTGCGCCAAATTTGTATATCAGCAAACCCACCAGGAAAAATCTTGCAGACCTGCTTACAATGGAGGCTATCAGGAAAACGGGAAAATTTATCTTAAATGCGCCTGCCGAAATGGTAAAAACCTTGTATGGCACAGGGGTAAATCCTGCAATTCCCACTGCCCAGGCATTATAGTGATTATAAAGTTTGCTGATAATATCGTATTTATCCGTCAATCCATAGAAATCGATGATATGGAAGCCGATAATATCCATGAACTGATAGCCGATTATATATCCTGCTATGCCGCCTATTACAGAACCTGCCGAGCATATTAAGGCATATCTGAATGATTTAGCAGGTATTGATATGGCAAGCGCAATGAGGAGGACATCGGGGGGTACCGGGAAAAAACTCGATTCGGCAAAAGCAAGAATAAAAAGTGCCCATGACCCATAAGGTGTTTCAGCCCAGTGCAGAACCCAGTCATACAATTTTCTAAGCATTCACTAAATTAGCCTTTCCACCCATGGTTTCCTATGAGATTAACGAATCGGCATCCTCCAAGATCTGTTATTTCCGTATCCTCAAGGCTTTCAGACAAACGGATAATCTTCATCAGCGTTTGTGAATAGCGGTCACCCGCAGGAACGACAAGCCTGCCCCCTATTGCCAGTTGTTCCAGTAAAATTCTGGGGACTTCAGGGGCACCGGCAGTTACAATGATTGCATCAAATGGAGATTCTTCCCTCCATCCGTATGTCCCGTCCCCCACCCTGGTTAAGACGTTATAATAATTGAGAGATTCTAATATTTTTCTCGCTCTGTCGGCAAGAGAAGCTATTCTCTCTATGGAAAAAACTCTGTCGGCAAGCTCTGCCAGTATAGCCGCCTGGTATCCCGAGCCTGTTCCTATCTCCAGAATCTTTTCAGTTCCCTTTAATTCCAAAGCCTCTGTCATCAGGGCTACAATGTATGGCTGTGATATTGTTTGTCTATCACCGATGGGAAGTGGATTGTCCGCGTATGCCTGATCCTGCAATCCCTCATCTACAAAAATATGTCTGGGAATCTTTCCCATGGCTTTCAGAACCCTCTCATCACTGATGCCTCTTGAACGGAGTTGAGAGTTCACCATCTTGATTCTCATTTTGTTATATCTGATCATTCCCGACTGTTAATACACTCCTTTTTTGGTGGAATCCTGTATATTTCCTCAACCATTTTGTGTATGCGTAATCCCATGGCTTCTCTCGTTACTATGAAGTAATAGTATCGAAGTTTGGCATATTCTCTGGTGTTGTTGTATTTTAATATTTCGCTGTTGATTTCATCTAACAATTTCTCTGTTAAACCACCCGGGCTGTTATCGATCTTCGTTCCGGTCTCATAATTATTCTCTTCAACGGAATGTTTAATTGATTTTAATCTATGTTTCATACCATCTTCGATTTCACTCAGTTTCTGGAGAGCAACCTGGACGCTTTCTCCTGCACGGGTCAGGACTAAAGCTCTTTCTCTGAATAAATCTTCTTGTGTTTCCTCAAACCCCTTTTTGATCATAACAGGCGCCTTTTGACTTTAATGGATTTAGTAACTATCATTTAAATGTTCAGTTTTCAACAGAAAAGCTTTCTGACAAGGGTGTAATAAAGATTGACTTTACAAGGAATCCGTATTTTATTAAAAATATAGGGACTACTCAGGAGACAGGAGCCAGGGCCATCAGTCATGAACTTGAAACCTGAAACTTGAAACCGAGGTACTATAAAATGAGCACTGAACAACATTTGTTAAAAACCATTCAAGTTTCTATAAAAGCAGGGGACGCCATTCTTGATGTGTATCATTCAAATTTCAGTGTGGAACACAAGGCGGACAGCTCTCCTATAACGCTTGCTGATAAACGTTCCCATGAAATAATCACAACGGAACTCAGACAATTCCAGATACCGATCCTCAGCGAAGAGGGGACGGAGATTCCCTATGAGGAAAGGAAAACGTGGAATAAACTGTGGATTGTCGATCCCCTTGACGGGACAAAGGAATTCGTCAAGAGAAATGGTGAATTTACGGTTAACATCGCTCTGGTTATCGACGGGAAACCCTGTCTCGGAGTTGTCTTTATCCCCGTTAAAGAGATTTTATATTATGCCGTACAGGATATGGGGGCATACAGGCTGGAAAATGGTCGAATAATTGAATTGCTGCGTAAAGAATCAGGGGAAGGAGAAGAACCGGGTTTTCTGAATAATATTATTAACCACTCCACCAAACTGCCAGCCAGCCGGGCAGCAACTTATCCATTTACCATCACAGGAAGCCGTTCACATACTTCTCCTGAGTTAGAAAAATTTGTCGAGGAAAAACGCAGGGAATATGGAAACGTCGAATTCGTTTCTGCGGGGAGTTCTCTAAAGTTCTGCCTGGTGGCTGAAGGAAAGGCGGATATGTATCCCCGGTTTGGGCCAACGATGGAATGGGATACGGCAGCCGGGCAGGCGATTGTGGAGAACGCCGGTACAGCAGTCCTTGACTTTCACACGCGTCTCCCCCTGGCTTATAATAAGGAAAATTTACAAAATCCGTGGTTCATCGTTAAGAAACCTGAGTAAGGGCAACAG
>DFBI01000235.1:4760-21994 GCA_002367335.1 Syntrophaceae bacterium UBA3084
ATAAATAACGCCACATTAGCTTTAGTTCAGGGGGATATTACTAAAGAAGAAACAGATGCCATTGTGAATGCCGCTAACTCCGGTCTAAGAGGCGGTGGAGGTGTGGACGGGGCTATTCACAGGGCCGGTGGACCTTCCATTATGGAAGAGTGTCGAAAAATCGGTTACTGTCCCACAGGTCAGGCAGTGATTACAGCAGGGGGGAATCTCAAAGCGAAATATGTCATACATACGGTAGGACCTGTATATAAAGATGGGACCAAAGGAGAAGCGGATTTGTTGAAAAGCGCCTATCTGGAGAGCCTCAAACAGGCTGCAAAAAAGGAATTAAAAAGTATTTCATTCCCCGCCATAAGCGCGGGAATTTACGGGTATCCATTGAATGAAGCCGCGCACATTGCCCTCAAAACAGCCATCGATTACCTGAGAGAGAACAAGGGCATTGAACTTGTTCGATTTGTTCTGTTTGGCGGAAAGATATATGATGTATTTTCGGAGGAACTGAAAAGGATAATGTAACTGCTCAGGTAGGCACAGAGGGGCAAAGGCACAAAGAGTAAAAAAGTAACAACCACCACCAGCTGTGGTCAGGTGTATCACTTGACAGAGCCTTTTTGCTTTTTGTTATAATAATAGCGAACCAAATAAGCTTTGTGCCTATGTGCCTTTGAACTTGAGTAGAGTTACCATTACGTTTAACCGGAGGAGTTAAATGCGTTTATCTTTTGAACAGGGGCCTATTCGGCCCCCCAGTGAAGCGAAGAGTTTATTAATACGTGCCACAAGAAACTGTCCCTGGAATAAGTGTGCTTTCTGTCATACTTACAACGATACCAGGTTTCAAATAAGATCGGTTCAGGATGTTAAGAAAGACATACAAAAGGCGAAAGATACAGCACAACAGGTAAGAGAAATATCATGGAAACTCGGGCAAGGGGGAAGAGTTAACGAGTATGTGGTAAATTATATTTATCAAAATGACGGTTTTTATGATGACGGTTTCAAGAGTATAGCCGCCTGGCTTTATTTCGGTGGCGAATCCGTTTTTCTCCAGGATGCTGATACTATTATCATGAAAACCAGTGATCTGGTTGAGATCATTTCTTTTATTAAAAAACAATTTCCTGAAGTTTACAGGATTACCTCGTACTGCCGGTCAAAGACTGCATCTCACAAGTCCGTAGAAGAATTCAGAGAGCTCCGCGATGCCGGCCTTTCGAGGATTCATATAGGTATGGAAAGTGGTTATGATCCCGTTTTAAAGTTCATTAAAAAGGGAGTCACCGCGGCAGAGCACATCCGGGGTGGCCGGAGAATAGTAGAATCAGGTATTTCTCTCTCCGAATATGTCATGCCTGGTCTTGGTGGTGAGAAGTGGTCTAAAGAGCACGCGGAGGAGACGGCAAAAGTCATTAACCGGATAAATCCCGATTATGTCCGTTTAAGATCACTCCAGGTAAGAAGAAATACCGGGCTTTACAAGATGAGAGAAGAGGGCAGATTTACGCCGTTAGGCGATGAGGATGTGGTCAGAGAAATAAGATGGTTCATTGAGAATCTTGAAGGGATTGAAAGCAGAGTAGTTAGCGATCATATACTGAACCTTCTGGAGGAACTGGAAGGAAAGCTTCCGGAAGATAAGGAAAAACTCCTTGTGATTATTGACAGGTATTTCGAATTGCCTGACGATGACAGGACTATTTACAGACTGGGAAGGAGAAGGGGATTTTACAGAAGTCTTGATGATCTTTCCGATACAAAAGTTTATAATATGCTGAAAAGTATTGTAGATGATTACAAAAGTAAAGATATAGGTAAATTAGACAGAGACCTGGATAGAGTCATGCATCATTACATTTAATGAGATACTCTTGCATGCCTCTGATACTATTAAAGGAAAAATATTTTTCCCTTTCTTGTATATCTTCGGGAAGGGTATGGTAATGAGCCACTCCACGATCGTTTCTCAGTAATTCTTCGAAAACAATTTTCTCAAAGTGTTCAGTACCCGCCCGGTAATGTTTTTCTACCGTTGCCATCCAGTTTTCCAATTGATCAAAGGCTGTGTCAAATACATTCTTCACGTCTCGGCTGTGTCCATAATGTGCGAAACAGATATGTGAAACATCGGCGGCGGCAGCTTTTTTCAATGAGTTCAGGTACATGTCATAGTCAAATACAGGTGGTGTTGCTATTCGAAGGTACAGGCCATCTTCTATCGGATAATTAACTCCTGCAACTTCTCCCGCGAAAAGTATGTCACCAATCTGATAGCACAAATGATGTGAGGCATGACCTGGGGTCTGAAGTACATTGACAACAGTTTCTCCTACTTCAATGCTGCCACGGTAACAGATATTTTTTTCGGGAATGGGTGAAATTTTTCCGTATACCTCAGCAATATTACCCAATACCTCCCTGGAGCCCTGCCATAATTTGGCAGGGTCGATCATGTGAGAAATGCCTTTGGGATGACAAATGATTTGTGCATCAGGATAGTATTCTAAAAGCAATCCCGCACCACCTGCATGGTCGATATGTATGTGAGTCAAAAGAATGTAATCTATTCTTTTCACACCCTGTTTCTTCAGTGCATCCATGAGGATGGGAATTGAATATCGAGGACCGGGATCAATTACAATGGTCAAATCATGGAGGGTGAGTATCCAACTGCTGATAAAATTACGAAATCCCTTCAAAGGTTGGTTCAAAGTGACCAAGTGGACATTTTCCATACTTTTGTTTATACAGTTTTCTGAAAAATGGCAAGTGAAAATCTGGTAAACCATGGAATGATATTCTCCGTTTGTTCCGTGCTATTTTCTTGACATAATAACCCGATATATGTAGCATTCGAAAATTTTCATATAGGTGGAGTTTTCAGAGTGGCAGCCTTTATATTCCACATTGAATTCTCGAAAGGAAAATGAATGGTGGTAAAGAGGAAGATAAAAACGGTTTTGGTGGCAAACCGGGGTGAAATAGCCCTCAGAATCATCCGGACGGCTAGAGAACTGGGTCTTGAAACTGTAGCTGTTTATGAGAAACCGGATAGCGAATCATTGTTTATCAGGTTCGCCGATGAAGCTATACTAATAGGGGATGGTCCGAGGAAAGATTATCTCGATATAGACAGAATGATCTGGGCAACCCGTAAATCGGGTGCGGATGCCATACATCCCGGTTATGGATTTCTTGCGGAAAACCCTGATTTCCCTGCCGAATGTGAAAAGGCTGGAATCATTTTTATTGGACCTCCCTCCGATGTTATTCGTAACCTGGGGAATAAGGTCATTGCCAGAGAAATTATGAAAGGAGCAAATATCCCTTTTATTCCCGGTACGGATAATCTTTCACAGGATGACAAGGGTATAGAGGAAGCAATTGAATTTAGTAACAGTTATGGATATCCCGTTATGTTAAAGGCATCGTCTGGAGGAGGCGGACGGGGAATCAGAAAGGTTGAAAATGAATCGGACCTGCTTATTCAACTGCCTTTGGCAAGAGCGGAAGCATTGTCGGCTTTCAATGATGAGAATATCTATGTGGAAAAATGTATTGAATCATCACGGCATGTAGAGGTTCAAATCCTGGCCGATTACCATGGAAATGTTATTCATCTGGGTACAAGAGATTGTTCCATTCAGCGAAGACATCAAAAGTTGCTTGAAATTGCCCCTGCGGATCTTCCTTCAGATGTATTACATGCAATTCAGGCAACAGCAATCCTGGCGGCGCGGGAAGCGGGCTATATCAGTGCAGGAACGGTTGAGTTTCTTGTTGACGCGAAAACCAGTGAGTTCTGGTTTATGGAAATGAACACAAGGTTACAGGTTGAACATACCGTCACTGAAGTTTTGACGGGAGTGGATATAGTAAGGGAACAGATAAGAATAGCCGAAGGGGAAACCCTGAGGATCCCTGAGGATAGAGTGCAGCTTATGGGGAAAGCCGTTCAGGTCAGGATTAATGCTGAGGACCCGAGAAACAATTTCATGCCGGAAGGGGGTAAAAAGGTAGCGGTGTATCAATCTCCGGGTGGCCCCGGAATCAGGTTGGATGGGATGGTTTATCAGGGATACGGAATTCCAACTGAATATGATTCACTTCTGGTAAAAATGACCGTTCGTGGCTATAACTGGGAGCAGGCAATTCAGCGACTAAAGAGAGCATTGCACGATTTTTTGATTGTAGGTCCGAAAACGACAATACCGTTTTACCTGGCAATCTGTGATGAACCCGATTTCCGGAAGGGTGTGTTTGATACGTCATACCTGGATACACATCCCGAAATATTTCACTACCCGGAGATGGAACGTGAGATAGCCAGGCTTTCGAGGCTGGTGGCTGAAATCCATGCAAAAAAAATTAATCCTTATGCGTATTAAATTAAAGGTTAAAGACCAAAGGTCAAAGGTTAAAGGAACAAGGATCAAGGGACAAGGATAAAGGATAATAAAGGTAGAAGGAATGAAGGTATCGCAGGAGATTATTGATGAGAGAATTACCCCGCGGGATTTGCGGGAAAAAGGGGTGAAATACATACTCGATAAAATCAGAGGGGCCGATGGTTATTACGTAACCAACACGGAAAGGGATCTTTCCCAGTCTGATTATAAAAATCGTATTATGCCCCGCACCCAGATTCTTGTTTCCGCGGAGAGAAATGCGTCGGGATATTTATCAATTGAGATATCGGGGGGCGCATCAGTACACGTGGACATGTTAAGGAAGCAGATAAATCCGCTTGAAAAGTTGGAGGTATTGAGTTCTCTAATGCCCGACACAATGTTTCAAACTTTGTGCAGAGGAGTTAATTTATTCGGATACAGGCCATATCCTGAAAACGTGATCCGCTTAACGGTACGGAGTTTCGCAAGATATATTCCTATATGGAGAGTCTTCGACTTTCTTAATTATGTTCCTAATATGATTCCTGTCTTCGAAGAGGTAAAAGCCGCGGGATGTATCCTCGAACCATCAATATGCTTTTCAACAGGGCCGGAACACACCGATGAATATTATGTTAACAAGGTAGGAGAAATACTCGATATAACGGGTGACGAAATAGTTCTATGTATAAAAAACCACGGAGGTCTGGGAACCTCGAAAAGGATCGGTGATCTGGTAAAAGCAATTCTGGCTAAGTATCCTGATCTCATTATCCATTATCATGGTCACAATACAGATGGAGATGATATCGGGAGAATTGTCCAGGCAGTACGTAACGGGGTAAAAATTGTTGATGCGGGAGACCATGCCTTTACCGGTTTTTACGGTCCGCCTCCCGTATTAACAGTTATTGATACACTGAAAGATTATGGTCACAGGGCAATGGGTATTAACCGCCGGAAGGTGATTGATACCTCCAATAAACTTCGACCGGAGAGAGCATATTACAAAGATTTTGAGTCACAATTTTTTGGCTTTGACCCCACAGCTCAAATACATAAGTTGCCGGGTGGGGCGACAGGATCAAGCTTTGAGCAGGCTGTGAATGGGCACTTTTTACATTTAATGCCGGAAATTTTGCAAAAGGAGCTGCCCAGGGTTCAGGTAGAGCTTGGCAACTGGTGGAGTGTAACCCCGGGTTCACAAATATTGTGGACCACAGCGGTAAATAATGTGCTTAATAAAAAACGCTATAAAGATGCCAATGACGATTTAAAGAATTTGATGCTTGGAAGATATGGGGATTTACCTTTTTACTGGCCTTCCGATGAAATTTACGAGGCCGTATTTGGGCCGGATTGGAAAAAAATAGTTGAAAAAGAAAGAGGTTATCAAAAGATCGGGGATGTTGATATTAAAGTTGAAAAGAGGGTACTGGAACATCGTTTAGGGCGTAACGCCACAGAAGATGAAATGGTATTATACCTGCAACATCCTAATGACGCGGTGAGTTTTTTTAAATTTGAAGAAACATATGGTAAAACCTGGGTATTACATCCTGAGGTATGGTTCAGAAAGGGCGGATTCAATCTGGGAGAGAAGTTCGAGTTTTCCGATGCTTTTGGAAAACAACATACAATTGAAATTGGTCCCCAGAGAAGGACAAAGAGTGGAGACGCCGTCACCTATATGATTATCGACCATCATCCTGAACCCATGCTGACAGTGCTGGAGCAGGAAGCCGGGCGTGAAAAGCGAAAAGCGACACTTACGGCAAAGGAAATTGATGCTCTGTCCAAGTCAGGAGATGTCAGATCGCCTCTTAAGGGTAAAGTTAATGAAGTGCCAGTTTGTGAAGGAGATGATGTGTCTGCCGGACAGATCTTAGTCATTCTTGAAGCGATGAAGATGCTCAATAATGTTATCTCCGAGATCAACGGTAAGGTGACGAATGTGTCAGTATCTCCCGGGGACGAAGTGGATACAGGAGATACTCTTGTAATTATCAGAGAGAGTAAGTAGCATAACGCTTTCTATGGTGTATTTACCAATTTGTGTGTAATTGTAGTGGCGAATTTCACACACAACATTGTTAAAGAATCCAGCTAAAATGACGAGAATATTAAAGATAGGATTTTTTTGCTTTACAATACGTCAAAATATGTAATTTTGTAATCTATACTTGACTTTTGGAATTTTTGTGGTAGCGTCACAGAGATATAGGATCATACTCAGAAAGGATATATGAGGGATATTGATATGGCAGAGAATTATTATACAATGTTACTCATTCCACAGAAGAAAAATTCTATAAGAAAAATTAAACTGTCAAGTGCCTTTATCACAGTTGCCTCCGTTTTGGCATCCATTAGCCTCTTATCTATTCTGTATTTCTCTTATGATTACATAAAAATCAGGCATGAAGTTACAGAACTTTCCAGACTTAAACATCTTACTGCGGTTCAGAAGGAACAGATCGATTTGCTGGCTGCTAAAGTATCTGATTTTGGAAAGAAAATGGCGGATATCAAGGAATTTGACCAGAAAATAAGGGTCATGACGAATATTGACAAGGGCCGGAACACCAGCCAGTTTCTTGGTGTAGGTGGCCCCGTGTCTGAGAAGAGCATGGCAGAATCCCAAATAGCTGAAACAGAGAAAGCTTTAATCAATAATATACATAAAAATATTGATGTACTCCTTGAAGAAGCCAATTACCAGAAAGATAGCTTCAGCGAATTATTTGAATTCCTTAAAAAACAACGATCTGTTCTTGCATCAACTCCATCAATCTGGCCGGTAATGGGTTGGGTAACTTCTGAGTTTGGGTACAGAATATCTCCTTTTACCGGGAAAAGAGAGTTCCACAGGGGAATAGACATAGCATCGAGGATGGGCGATGATATTTTGGCACCGGCGAGTGGTGTTGTAGTAAAAAAGTCTGTTGAACCAGGTATTGGAAATGTAGTGAAAATAGACCATGGTAATGGTATAATAACTGTATATGGCCATCTTTCAAAAATTATTGTTAAAAAGGGCCAAAGGGTAAAAAGGGGAAGTCTTATTGGGCAGTTGGGAAACTCCGGTCACAGTACCGGCCCTCATCTTCATTATGGGATTTGTGTAAATAGTGTTTATGTCAATCCGAGGAAATATCTTTTTTAGTTTATCATTTTCTTCTTAAGTCTCGGCGTATGCGTAGTGAATAATGAGTGAGAACTCTTTAATTTGAAAAGATTCCCGGTAGATTCTTTTGCCGGGTTTTTTTATGAGGTATTTATGCTGAATTTTATTCTAAAAAAGTTTATTGGAAGTAAAAATGACAGAGAGTTGAAAAGATTATCTTTGTTCCTTGAAGAGATAAACGATCTCGAACCACTAATTATGCCCCTTTCTGATCCTCAACTCAATGCCAAAACATCATATTTTAAGGAAAAGCTTAAGGATGGTGCTGAGCTTGATGATATCCTGGCGGAAGCGTTTGCCGTTGCCAGAGAAGCGGCGAAAAGAACGGTAGACATGAGACCATTTGATGTTCAGGTCATAGGAGGCCTTGTTCTGCATGAAGGTAAAATTGCAGAAATGAAAACCGGTGAAGGAAAAACATTAGCAGCCGCAATGCCTATTTATCTTAACGCGCTTTCCGGCAAGGGTGTTCATGTTATTACCGTAAATGATTATCTGGCGAAGAGAGATGCCGAATGGATGGGCCCTATATACAAATTTCTGGGTCTTTCCGTGGGAGTCATTATTCATGGTATGAACGATGAAGAAAGAAAAACTGCCTATAATTGTGATATTACGTACGGTACAAATAATGAATTTGGATTTGATTATCTCAGAGACAACATGAAATTTGACATTGAGGATTATGCTCAGAGGGATTTCAATTATGCTATCGTAGATGAAGTGGACAGTATTCTCATCGATGAAGCGAGAACACCGCTCATCATATCCGGTCCTTCTGAAGAATCAACGGATAAATATTACAAAATTAACCAGATCATTCCCCGTTTAAAAAAGGACGAAGATTATACTATTGATGAAGAAAACAGAACCGTTGTACTGACTGAGAATGGCGTTGCAAGGGCAGAAAAATTGCTAAAAGTGGATAATCTCTATGAACCGAGAAACATGGAGATACTACACCATGTAAACCAGGCGCTCAAGGCGCATACACTGTTCAAAAAAGATGTCGATTACCTTGTGAAAGAGGGACAGGTTGTCATTGTTGACGAATTCACGGGAAGAGTCATGCCGGGGAGGAGATACAGTGACGGTCTGCACCAGGCGCTGGAGGCAAAGGAAAGGGTAAAAATAGAAAGGGAAAATCAGACCCTTGCATCTGTAACATTCCAGAATTATTTCAGGATGTACGATAAACTGGCGGGTATGACAGGTACGGCGGATACAGAAGCCGTTGAGTTTAAAAATATATATAATCTCGACGTTGTTATTGCCCCTACTAATATGCCGATGATACGAACGGATAATCCTGATGTTATTTACAAGACGGAGAAGGAAAAATTTACTGCTGTTATTGATGAAATTAAGGAATTATACAACCAGAAGAGGCCCGTTCTGGTAGGAACAATATCTATTGAAAAGTCTGAGCTGTTAAGCAAATACCTCAAAAAAACCGGCATTAAGCATAATGTGCTAAATGCTAAGAATCATGAAAGAGAAGCGGAGATAATTACCCAGGCCGGCCAGCCGGGATCCGTGACAATATCAACGAATATGGCAGGAAGAGGAACGGACATCAAATTAGGCGAAGGCGTGGCCGTGGTTGGCGGACTTCATATCCTTGGCACGGAAAGACACGAGAGCCGCAGAATAGACAATCAGCTCAGAGGAAGATCGGGAAGGCAGGGAGATAAAGGCTCTTCCCGGTTTTATCTTTCCCTTGAGGATGACCTTCTAAGGATATTCGGCGCCGAGAGGATTTCGTCCGTGATGGACAGGATAGGCCTGGAAGAAGGCCAGCCCATCGAGCATAAGCTCATAAGTAAAGCCATTGAAAATGCCCAGAAAAAGGTAGAGGGTCAGAATTATGAGATACGGAAACACCTCCTGGAATATGACGATGTCATGAACAAACAGCGTGAGGTTATATACGCACAGCGTAAAGAAGTATTGAAAGGAGAATATCTCTGGTCAACTGTTGAGGATATGCTGGAAGAAGTTGTTGATGATATGTCGGCAGAATATGTTGATGAAAAGCTCAGACCGGATGAATGGAATCTCAAAGGACTGGGTGACATTGTTTATAAACGATTTGCTTTAAGGCCGAATTTCAGTAAGTTAGATGATAACAATGTCATAGATAATGAATATGTTCGTGAAAAAATAAATTCAGGCGTTAAGACCTTGTTGCATGATAAAGAAGAAAAATTCGGTAAGCCTCTAATGGAGCAGGTGATGAGAATCATCATGCTTCAATCGATAGATGCTCACTGGAAAGATCACCTGCTGGCTATGGATCATCTCAAAGAAGGTATTGGTCTGAGGGGATACGGTCAGAAAGATCCCAAAAGGGAGTATCAAAAAGAAGGTTATAATATGTTTATGGACATGGTTTATCGAATCAAGGAAGATACCCTTGAAAAGTTGTGCTGGGTTCAGGTTCAGATGGAAGATGACATAAAACAGGTTCAAAAACCGCAAAGTGAAAACTATATAATGAGTCGTGGTGATAGTGGGTCCTCACCCGCCACGGTCAAAAGAAAAGGGGAAAAGATAGGAAGGAATGATCCGTGTCCCTGCGGAAGCGGTAAGAAATATAAAAAGTGCTGTGGAAGATAAGAAAAAAATGAGCAATGAGTGGGGTCATCTTGATGGTTAGCAATATGGGAATAAAAGTTCCGGGATTCCTTGCCAACGGCATATCCGTCGGCATTAAGAATAGCGGCGAGAAGGATTTGTCATTGATCTTTTCCGAGGTCCCGGCGAGGGCAGCCGCAGTATTTACGACAAACCGCTTTCCCGCAGCGCCGGTTATTCTCGATATGGAAAGAATGAAAACCGGGTTGGCCCAGGCAATTATTGCCAACAGCGGTAATGCCAATGCTTCAACGGGAAAAGATGGGTATAAAGATGCTGTTGCCATGTCAAAAGCTGTTGCTGAGGGGTTGAGAATACGGGAAGATCTCATCTTAGTAGCATCTACCGGGATTATTGGTGAGAAACTTCCCATAAAAAAGATTGTTGGCGGAATAACAAATCTTGTTGGGGGGTTGCGTGTTAATGGAATCCCATCAGCAGAAAAGGGAATTATGACAACCGACAAAATTCCCAAGATCGAGTGCCGGAAGTGTTTCATAGGAGAAAAAGAGATTACGATCTGTGGAGTTGCCAAAGGCGCTGGAATGATAGAACCGCATATGGCGACGATGCTTTCGTTCATTATGACCGATGTGGATATCGATCAGAATTGTCTGGATAAGGTTTTTAAACAGGCAATAGACAGAAGTTTTAATACAATTACCGTGGATGGATGTATGAGTACGAATGATACCGCTATTATTTTAGCCAATGGTATTGCCGGTAACAGAGCTATTACCGGACCATCAAAGGGTATGACGAACTTTAGAAATACCCTTTTCGATGTGATGGTTAATCTGGCTAAATCTGTTGTAAAAGATGGTGAAGGCGCGACGAAACTGGTCGAGGTTGTTATTGAAGGCGCCCGGTCTTTGGCCGAAGCAAAAAAGGTAGCATATAGTTTAGCAAATTCCAATCTGGTCAAAACGGCATTCTTTGGAGCGGATTCGAACTGGGGAAGAATTATTGCCGCTATCGGATCTTCAGGAGTATCATTACAAACAGATTCGGTAGAGCTTCATTTTGATAGAGTTCCCCTGTTTCTTCATGGAAGGGGTATAAAGGGTAACGAAAAGGAACTGTCAAAAATAATGGAGAAAGACAATATCCAGGTGTCAGTAAAACTGGGTATGGGTGGGAAATCATTCCGGTTGTATACATCTGACCTTTCTTATGATTATGTAAAGATAAATGCTCAATATCATATATAAGGGGCCAAGGGTTAAGGGCTAAAGACTGAAGGTTTTCGCTTGATTATTTATGCTTTATGTGTTACTTGCCGAGCGCTTTTGTAGTCAATTAATTTTCATTAACTTAAAACACACATCCTTTGATTGTAACGGTGTTGCTTTGTTAAAAGCCCCGTTTCAAGAAGACGAGGGTGGAGGAAAAAACAACTAAAGGAGAGTTTTATGGCACATGTTACGATGAAAATGTTACTTGAAGCCGGAGTCCACTTCGGACATCAAACGAACAGGTGGAATCCAAAGATGAAGCCGTACATATTTGGTGCGAGGAATGGCATTTATATTATTGACTTACAGCAAACGGTAGGTATGTTTGAAATTGCTTACAACTTTGTGGTTGACCTGGTTGCTTCCTCGAAGGATGTCTTATTTGTGGGTACTAAAAGACAGGCTCAGGAATCTATTGAGAACGAAGCACAAAGGTGCGGTATGTCATACGTCAGTCAGAGGTGGCTTGGGGGAATGCTTACCAATTTCAATACGATAAAGCGAAGCATCGATAAGTTAAACAATCTTGAAAAGATGTTTGAAGATGAAAGTATTAATGCGTTTCCAAAGAAGGAAATACTTGGGCTCCAGAGGGAACGGGATAAACTTGAGAAAGTACTGGGCGGCATAAGAAATATGACCGATCTTCCAGGAGTTGTTTTTATTGTCGATCCGAGAAAGGAGCTTATTGCTGTAAAAGAAGCCAGGAAATTAAATATTCCTATAATTGCTGTCGTTGATACAAATTGCGATCCTGACGATATAGACTTTATTATCCCCGGCAACGATGATGCCATAAGGGCCATAAAATTATTTTCTTCAAAAGTTGCGGATGCCGTTATCCAGGGCAAGGAACGTTTCGAAGAGATGATCCAGGCCGAGAGCGATAAAAAAGAGATATTAGAAATGCCGGGTGAAGATTTGGAAACTGATATTCCCGAAAGTATTGAAACAAAAGAAGAGGAATTAAATATATCGGAAGCATCCGAAAGTGAAAAGAATAACGAGGAGGTAAAATAACATTGGGTATTTCAGCATCTCAGGTAAAGGAATTAAGAAATAAAACCAACGCCGGCATGATGGATTGTAAAGAAGCGTTGAAATCTTCCGGTGGTGATTTTGATAAGGCCGTCGAATATTTGAGGAAAAAGGGATTATCAGCGGCGACGAAAAGATCGTCTAAGTCAGTCAAAGATGGCGCTGTTTCCTCGTACATTCATATGCAGGGGAAAATAGGGGTATTAGTTGAAGTCAATTGCGAGACTGATTTTGTCGCCAGAACGGATGATTTCCAGACATTGACTAAAGATATTGCAATGCACATAGCAGCGACAAATCCGTCTTATTTAAACTCTGATGATATTCCCGGGAATGTATTAGAAAGCGAGAAGCACATTTATAAGGAACAGGCATTAGCCGAAGGGAAACCTGAGAAAATAATAGACAGGATCATTCAGGGGAAACTCAATAAATATTATGAAGAGGTATGTCTTTTAAATCAGAAGTTTGTTAAAGATACTGATATTACCATTGAGACATTAATCAGCAATATGATAGCAAAAACTGGAGAGAATATTGTGCTGAGGCGATTTGCCAGATTCCAGTTGGGTGAAGATATATAAAAAACGATGGACAAACCAATCTATAAAAGAGTTCTTTTAAAATTGAGCGGTGAGGCTTTCCTCGGAAGAAATTCTTTTGGAATCGACATCAATGTTGTTAAATTGATAGCAAGTGAAATAAAGGAGATATTGAACCTTGGTGTTCAGATAGCCATCGTGATCGGCGGGGGGAATATATTTCGCGGTATTCAAATGAGTGCTGAAGGAATGGACAGGGCTTCTGCCGACTATATGGGTATGCTGGCTACTGTGATGAACAGTCTCGCGCTAAGCAATTTCCTTCATAGTATCGGCGTTGCCACAAGGGTTCAAACCGCCATAGAAATGAAGGAAGTAGCTGAATCGTTTATTCTGGGCAGAGCTCTCAGGCATTTGGAAAAGGGCAGAGTGGTAATTTTTGCTGCCGGCACCGGTAATCCCTATTTTACAACAGATACGGCAGCATCACTGAGGGCAATGGAGATAAAGGCTGATGTGATGCTGAAGGCTACCAGAGTGGATGGTGTCTATGACAAAGATCCTGTTATATACAGTGAGGCAAAAATGTTTGATAAAATTAGTTATACCGATGTATTAACTAGTAATCTTAAAGTGATGGATTCAACAGCGATCTCTATGTGCAGGGATAATAATTTGCCCGTTATAGTATTTAATATCGAGACAGAGGGAAACATAAAGAGGGTTGTTTGTGGTAAATCAATAGGAACGGTTGTGGGAGTGGAAACATGAAGGATTTGATTTTTGAGGAACTAAAAGAGAATTTGGAAAAGCATATTCGATTTCTCGGAAAAATGTTCAATAAGGTGAGGACCGGCAGAGCTTCCGCCTCTCTTCTTGATGGCACAAAGGTCGAATATTATGGAGCGATGACGCCACTTAACCAGGTCGCGACGATTTCAGTTCCCGAAAGTCAGCTTATTGTAATTTCTCCCTGGGACAGCAATGCCATTGTGAATATCGAGAAGGCCATACAAAAATCGGAACTTTCATTAGTACCTACAAATGATGGGAAGGTAATACGAATTTCTATTCCCCCTTTAACGGAAGAGCGAAGGAAAGAATTGGTAAAAGTCGTCAAGAAAATGGCCGAAGAGTGTAAGGTAAATATTCGAAATTCAAGAAGGGATACGAACAACCAGCTTAAGAACCTGAAGAAAGATGGTGAAATATCGGAGGATAATTTACATGACCACCAGGGTGACGTGCAGAAAATTACCGATGATTATATAAAGAAAACGGATGAGGTCCTTTCTGTGAAAGAACAGGAAATCATGGAAATATAATAACATGCTGTTTCTTGCAGTAATAAATTAGCCCAGGGGAACCTTCCGGTTCCCTTTTTTGTTTGCCTAAAGATACCTTGAAAATGTAAGCGCCCTATGGTACGGAACTTATTTAAAATCTTAGTTTTTGTAAGTATCAATCGCGAATCAGGATGAACAGAATTGACAAAGATAAACTCCCCCGGCACATAGCCATCATTATGGACGGCAACGGAAGGTGGGCCACAAAAAATGCCTTAAGGAGAATAGTGGGGCACAGAAAAGGCACCGAGGCTGTTCGGAAAGTAGTAAGAAAGTGTAGCAAAATTGGCATTGAATACCTTACACTCTATGCTTTTTCTGTTGAAAACTGGAGCCGACCGGAAAGGGAGGTAAAGGCATTAATGTCTCTTCTTGAAGAATTTCTCACTTCAGAGCTTCGGGAGATGCTCGTTAATGATATCAGGTTGACAACAATAGGTGACATTGATGCATTATCCGGAAAGGTGAAAAAAGCGCTTTATGAAGCAATCGAAAAAACATCTGCAAACGGTGGAATGACTTTAGCCCTTGCACTCAGTTACGGCGGCAGGGATGAGATTGTCGAAGCCGTGAATCGAATACTGCAGGATAGTAAAGATGACAGGATCGAAGGAAAAGAGATAACAAAGGAGATATTTGCAGATTATTTATATACGACAGGTATACCTGATCCCGATCTGCTCATCAGAACGAGTGGGGAATACAGGTTAAGTAACTTCCTTTTATGGCAATCAGCTTATACGGAATTATATTTTATTGATGTTTTATGGCCGGACTTTTCCGAAGAGAACCTCGTTGACATTATTGTCGACTATCAACACAGGGAGAGGCGATTCGGCTTGACGAGCGATCAGTTGATCTGGAGGAAAAAGGATCAAGGAACAAAGTAAAAGGATGAAGGATGCTGTCATGGATAGTAGTCATATAAAAAGATGGATAACAGGGATTGTTGTCGCGCCTGTTCTCTTTGCCGTTATTTATTTCGGTACGGAGTTCATCTTTGCTGTTATTATTACACTGCTCATATTGGGAGGTGTTGTTGAATATAACAATATGGTTTTTAACAAGGGGGATCACTGGGAGAAAAGTGAAGGGATTGTAATAGGCATTTTGATTCCTTTAGCCGCATATTTTGGAAATATTCAACTTATGTTTGCTACGGTTACCTTTGCCGTCATTGTTGTTTTCTTGCTTTTCCTTTTCAGATTAAAGGATCATTTGTTCGATATATCGTCAATTACCAGGGTTGTTTTTGGATTGTTTTACATTCCGGTTATGCTATCATATTTTGTACTAATACGGCATTTTGAAAATGGCATACAGTGGGTATTTTTTGTTATCATTCTCGCATTTTCGGGTGATATTTCCGCTTTTTACGTGGGTAAATCATTGGGTAAAAGAAAGCTTATGCCATTGGTCAGCGCCGGGAAAACGGTAGAAGGGACACTCGGCCTGATTGTTGGAAGCATTGCGGGGTGTATCATATTTAAATTAATATTTTTCCGGGAACTTCCTTTGCTACATTCCGCATTACTGGGTTTTATGGGAGGCGTTCTCGGCCAACTGGGAGATCTTTGCGAGTCTGTAATAAAAAGGACGTTTATGGTCAAAGATTCGGGTTTTTTATTGCCCGGCCACGGGGGGGTACTGGATAGATTGGATTCTTTTATCTTTATTATACCGTTTGTGTATTATTATCATTTATTTGTGATTCTATGAAAAATATTTGTATTCTCGGATCCACAGGTTCCATCGGGGTCAGCGCCCTGGATGTGATTGTCGGAAATTCCTCCGGTTTTAAGATTCTCGCTTTATCAGCCGGTAAAAACCTGAAGCTTTTAAAGAATCAGATTAAACGGTTCAGACCAAAAGTTGTTTCTGTTATTAATCAGAACCATGCCGAACGGCTGATCGAAATGCTCGGACGTCCATTAAAAACAAAGGTCCTCTGGGGAGATGATGGGTACAGGGAAATTGCCACTTTAAAAGATGTTGACATGGTTCTTTCCGCTATTGTTGGCGCAGCAGGATTGGTTCCTACCGTTGAGGCAATTAATGCTGGTAAAGATATAGCTCTTGCCAATAAAGAAACTATGGTAATGGCAGGGAGTCTGGTTGTGGAACTGGCAAAGACGAGGGGAGTTAAAATCCTCCCGGTTGACAGTGAACACAGCGCAATTTTTCAGTGCCTTGAAGGTCATGACAAAAAAGATGTCAGAAAAATTATACTGACAGCATCGGGAGGACCCTTCTTGCGTTTACCAGAGGCAAAACTTACAGAGGTAACGCTTGCCGATGCGCTCAAACATCCGAACTGGAAAATGGGCAAGAAAATAACAATAGATTCCGCTTCCATGATGAATAAGGGACTTGAGGTCATTGAAGCGAAGTGGTTTTTTAATATAGATGTAGATAAAGTTGAAGTTCTCATCCATCCCCAGAGTATCGTTCACTCCATGGTTGAGTACAAAGATGGATCTGTTATCGCACAGCTTGGCGTCCCCGATATGAAAGGCCCTATAGCCTACGCTCTTTCATATCCGGAAAGGCTTGCCGATGTCATTCCCCATCTGGATCTTTGTGATGTTGGTAAGTTGGAATTTTTCTCCCCCGATTTTAAGAAATTTGCAAATTTGAGGCTTGCCTATCTTGCAATTCGAAAAGGGGGGACTACGCCGGCTGTCTTAAACGCGGCAAATGAAGTGGCCGTGGAAGCATTTATTAAAGGGAAAATCAGTTTTATAGATATGCCTGAGATTGTCAAGGGGGTAATTCACTCACATCAGCCAATAGAGCCTCAGACAATTGGCGATGTTCTTGATGCAGACCGATGGGGTAGATCTAAAGCAACAGAAATA
>DFBI01000054.1 GCA_002367335.1 Syntrophaceae bacterium UBA3084
TTGCATCGAACAACTGCTTTTCTGGTGGCAAGTTTATTCATCTTCAGTTGTACAGAAACTTGCTCATTTTGGCGAACAACTTAAATCAGTCTATTTACTAGGCCGCCTCCATTATTAGACTGCTATAATTTTCAACAAGTTACCTGTTCAACTGGCAGAGCCGTTGAACTCTGACCATACCCAAAGGACGTGGTTTTATACATTTGAATAAAATTATACATAACATCTACTTTTATTGGCATAGATTATGCTTGTCAAAACGCATAACGCTTACTGAATTTATTTGATTCCTAATCATTACTAATCTTAATGGAGGTCAAAATGAAAAAAAAATGTTTCTTTTCATTGTTATTTTTACTTTCTTTAGTAGCTACATCATTCGCGGCTCCAGTGGCCAATATTGATGTATTCGTAGCCAAAACAGGGTCCGACACGTACGGCGACGGCTCAGAAAACTCTCCCTATCACACGCTGGCTCATGCTGTTTTGAGGGCTTCATCTGGACAGACAGTTGGCCTGGCAGATGGAATTTACAAAGAAAATCTCATCAAAGTCCCGCAGGGGGTTTCCATTAGCTCTATTTCACAGGACGCATCCAAGGTCATAATCAGACCTACAGATCGTTTAGGGATCGGCCAGCCATTTTTTCAACTTTCAAGCCCTAATCCTGGTTCATCCGGTAATCAATCTGTCTCATATATTACCTTAGATGGAGATGTAGATGGAGGCGGCAATGCTGGCAGGGGCGTTTTTGTGAGAAACAGAAATGATGTACGGATTCATCACTGTACAATAAAGGATTTTGGTAGAGTTACGTATGGTGGGGGTATATTTATAGAATCTACTCAAGATGGTAAACAATGTCGATTGAGAGATTACTGGCCTCATGATCCTGGACCTCCTGGAGATGATTCCAATTTTCTTACAACTCCCCATCCTTGGCCTGGCAATCCAGTAGAACGTTTTGAGTTTGATCACAACGCTGTTATCAGTTGTGGTCTCGATTGGGATTATGATGTTCCCACGCCGGGAAGAGGTTATGGGCAACTGAATTTTTGGAATGTAAAGGATTCAAATATACATCATAATCTTTTAGATAATTCCAAAATAGGAGATCATTGCATTAGAGGTTTGGGAAGCTGTACTGCGCTTCTGTGGAATGTTGATTTTTACAGCAATGATATGCGTATGAAACGGAGAGCACATACGCATAATTTTGGTTTTGAGACTTGGGGGCATAGAGGAGGTTGTGAGGTTTATAATAATACCTTTGATAACATTGCGCTTTCTATTACATATGGCAAAGAAACTGAGGTACGTAACAATACTATTATCCACCATCCTTATCTTAATGGCGCATGCAGATCTTTGGGTGTGGAATTTACCTTTCAATCTTATGGTAAGATCGATGGAAATTATATTGAAGGGAGTCATCCTACTGCCATATCAGTGGGGAATGCAGGTTTAGTAAATTTCTGGATGACATTGAATGATGTAGTTATAAGTAATAATATATGTGTAGGAGCTTCTCAGTTTGGAATTGGTGTAACGGCTTTTGAGGCCAAAAGTATTTTTGATGGTTTTAAGATATATAATAATGTAGTAGCAAAAGGGAATGATGATAGTAGATTAATAGGCACAGGAATTAAACTTGATGCGTCTGATGGTTCTACATTAAAAAATACAGAAGTAGCAAATAACATTGTTATTGGGGGTGGGTGGTATGCAGCTAGAACTCTTATAAGAGATGGAAGTACTTATAGCAATAATACAATCAAAAATAATCTGTTTTATGGAAACCAACATAATTCCTGGTTGCGAGATTCTGCACAAAATACTGTTGTCCTGGATCCAAAATTCGTAGGCGGAACAGGGGCTGATGCTTATAAACTGCGCAGCAGTGATTCCCCAGCCATAGGGGCAGGCGTACCCGTTCCTTTAACTTATGATTTTGCAGGGAACCCTTTTTATAAGTCACATCCAAGTCTTGGGGCTTATGAATATAATGAGACCGTAATATCGCCTCCTGAAAATGTTAAAGTGACTCCCATATTATGATTCAGCTAAAAATATGAGGTGGATTCGGAATTTGAAATAGTCTATATCCCGGATTCGCCTCTTCTTTTTACTTGTCTACAATCTTGAATTGAATTCCGATGAATATCCTCAATCAAGCCGCAGGCGTGCCAAGAAATTGAGGATCGTATAGTATAACAATGACGCGCCTTTTTCTCTATAACCAAGGTATGCCTTGCGGCTAAAAAGCAATTTTGAAAAAATAATCGCCGAGGTAATATGCGGCGATTGTTGCCTGTTGGCCATGTTAATCTCTATAAGGAATGTCGAAATGACCCTTTCGTAATTCTGCGGTTCCTTGTTCAATATTCGATATTCAATGTTTTGGGGCGGTTACAAGAACTTCAGAACACCCTCGGTGTCAGTGTGTAAAGGTCATGGTTTTCTTCTTGCGTGGGATACGGTCGAAGCATTATTTTGTTGACACTGTTAGACATATTGAAAATAGATGATAAAAGATGATATTTCTGCAAGATTTGAGCATGAAAGAAGATGATTGAATAAAAGGAATTCTATGGCCAAATTAGTCTATATAGTTTCAGTAGGTCATTCAGGATCCACCCTTCTGGATATTGTTATTGGTACAATACCGCGAGTGATTTCCACTGGTGAATGTACTTACTTGCCATGGCAGATTTTTCGACGCGGCGAATCTGATCCTAATGCGGCTAAAGAGGATGTCTGTAGTTGCCTTAAGAGCTTTTACGAATGTCCGGAATGGAATAGTGTAATAAATTATTTAAATAATCGCGTAGGCTTTGATTTATATAAAAATCCATATAAGTTTCGCATTGCCTTACTAAGGCCGCATCAGTATAATGGCAAAAAACAACCTTTAGACAGGATGATCTTAGGTCTATATGTCAGACTCATACAGCGAAAATATTTGCGATTTGCTTCACATATACTGGGATTATCATGTAAAAACATTGTCCATAATAATTGGCTCCTTTTTGATGCCATCACAAAAGTCCGCGGAGCAGAATATGTAGTAGATTCATCTAAGGATTTCAGTAGAGTGCATCTATTACATTCGGTGCGTAAATCTGACGTTTCCTTGATTTTGCTTATTCGTGATGTGAGAGGCATTGCTGCATCAGCAGTTAAGCGTGGAGACAATCCTTTAGAAGCCGCTCAAGCCTGGAAATTCTTCTATATTCGAGTGATTAAGGCTCTTAGATGGATTAATGTGCCGATCATCAAAGTGAGATACGAAAATTTATGTGAAAATCCGATAAAACAGCGTAAAATCATAGCTGAGTTTCTCGGCTTGCCTGATCCTGGGGAACAAATGACGATCAATACTCATGACCACCACTTAGTCGCTGGGAACCCCATGAGGTATAAAGGCAATATCGATATTAAATGTGATAAATATTGGCATAAGGCGCTAGACAAGAAACTATGTTTAAAATTACAATTTTACAATGAAGAACTTGCTGATATGATGGGCAAATTGCTTTTCGAGGAATAATTGCTATGAGCCATTTTTTTCAGGCGACTTACACTGATATTTAGACATCGAGATAGGGTAAGGTGTTTTCCACACATCAGGAAAGATCCCCGTTCACAAATCTATAGTAATTATCCTTTATTGAATATTTCTTCCTATTATAAGATATGCATCTATTGAACAGAGCATCACCAATTCACCTATTTTTATATGCCTATTTTCTTTTCTATTGGCCCACATGGTATCAAAGAAAACAACCCTTGATAACTATTGGTTCAATTGATATTCATCCATCTGATATTTCTTTTCTGGCACTAAGTTTTACATGTATATTAATTATATTAAATCTAATAATAACAAGACAAACAGTTAAGGTACGCTTGCAGAATACCAATCCGTTTGTCTTGGCGCTGATATCATTATATGTCTATATAGTAATAAAATATTTTATTAATGGAGAATATTCAGTCAGTAGCTTAAGAATGTTGTTGAAATATTCTGGTGGATATATAATGTTGTTATTTATACCTATTCTTATCAATAACCTTAAGAGTATACGTCATATGTTAATAATAGGGTTGCTATTTGCGGTCTATATATTTTTTATGCACATATATAAATTTTATATCATAGGATATGAATTGCATATTTTGGGAGGAAGTTTTGCTTATTTTACTATGCCTATGTTTTTTATGTTGTTGGGTAATGGCTGTCTTTCGATAATAAGGCCAAGATTTTCAAAAACGATTAAAGTCCTTATCGTGTTAACCGTGTTCTTGTCAGGTCATAGGAGTGCATTTATAGCATTCCTTGCTTCTATCTTCATGTGGAGTTATTACAGAGGTCTAAAGAAAATAGCCAATGAATTATTTATAGTAGGGGTGGTTTTATGTTTTGCTTTGGCAGTGGTTTTTTACGCTAATTCGTCAATTATTACCGAAAGCATTGAGAGGGCCTCTACTACATTTGATACTAAGCAAGGTACATACCAGGGAAGATGGAGCAATATCTTTAAAATTATTGAAAGAGGTAAAAGGAATCCGTGGATGGGAGTTCCGTTAGGAGAAAATATCACTGCGGATTATGAGGCCTGGCCAGTAAAAACGGGGAATATTACTTCAACTAGAATGATTCCAGTAGTTACGCCTCATAATCTCATTTTAGAATGGTTATATCGTTACGGAATAGTTGGTGTAATTATAGGTATAGGCATTTTAATAATATCTTTTAAGGAGTGTTTTAGATTCTTAAAGAAATATAAAAAGAATGAAATGATGTATAATTTTGGTATAGCGATACTTTGTGCTTTGATATTTAATCTCGTCCTTTCTTTTTGTAATGTTACTACATCATCTATGTTTCATTCCTTCTTTCTTTATTGGCCATTAATGCTTTTGATTTCTATGGACAGAATTGTGGATAGTCCAAAAGGCGTTACAGGAGATTGTAATGGTAATGCTTTTATTTAAAATGGAAAGTTATACCAGGTGGGGTGAGATTAGGTAAGGTGTGTATGTGTACTATTATCAGAGGACATTACATCTATGAAGAAGACCGTTAACAAAAGGATTGTTTTTTCCGCCAGAAAATTAGGTTGGTACTCTGATCTCATTCAGAAATTAGAGGAAAACTGGATTGTAGATAGATTTGAGGTTCATTATTGGGCCTGCACAAAGAATAATGGACGGTTTCATTAAAGATAGAGAGAAGGTGCTGTCAGCACATGTCTCCAATTAGAATATAACGATGATAGTTGTAACAGACCTATTAAGACGGCCGATTGACGAAGGAGCTAAAGTTACAACGTATAATTTTTTAAAACAACTCAAGACTTATAATGCTAATGCTACCGTAGTGTCCATTAATGGGGACTCATCGTTTGAGTTCGTAGACAATCATTATTATCTCAACAAGTTACTTTTAAATTTAAGTTTTTTTAAAGATATAAGCCAATATAATGACAATAGTATATTATACATCCCTGAAGCCTCAGCCACTTTTTTTTCTTTTATCAGAGCAAAGCTATTATACCTGTTTACCGGTAAGGATGTTTATGTTTTATCATTGCAGCCTCGAACCTACAGACCAATAAGCAGGGCTCTTATTAAGGTAATTCCGCCTAAATTAATTATTACTCCGTCCAACACCACAGGACGGTATTTTTCTAAACTTGGAATTAAAAGTAAAGTGCTGCCACTCGGAGTTGATGATAGCAAATATTATGAATTCAACGCTGTAGTCAGGAAAGAGTTACGAAGCAAGTACAAAATTCAACAAGGAAGGATCGTGCTTTTACATGTAGGACACGTCCAGCATTCACGCAATCTTCAATGGATGGTGCGAGTGAAAGAAATACTGCCGAAAATAGAAATTATAATTGTCGGCAGCACATATAACCAAGACGATAAGAAGTTGTATGAAAATCTCCTTAACAAGGGAATCAGGGTGATCAGGGAGTATAGTCCTAATATGGAAGAAATATACAATTTGGCAGATTATTATATTTTCCCGGTGGTCCGGAACGATGGCGTTATTGGAACACCCTTGTCAGTTCTTGAGGCGATGGCGTGCAATCTTCCAGTAATTACTACCCGTTTTGGGAGTCTACCTGATGTTTTTAAAGAGGATGAATGTTTTCATTATGTCAAATCGAGCGAGGAAATAGTTTCCATCCTGAAAAAAAGTAAGTCTATCAACTGCAACAACATTGAGAAAATCAAACCTTTTACCTGGGATGCTATAGCAGTACGCCTTGTTGAAATGGTCGAATAAATCAATGTTTATTGTTTACATATCAGGTATAGACGGCTGCGGGAAAACAACCCAGGCGAAATTGCTTGTTGAGGAACTGCAAAAGCAGGGCCTGGATGCTGATTATATGTGGTTTAGATGGGAGCCTTCCTTTCGGAAAATCATCAATGCTTTTAGAACGGTAAAAACGAAGCATACTGTTGCCGCCAAAACCGATATTGTAGAGTCAGAAAACACCGAGCAAGGGGACTGGCTGAAATTTAAGAGAAATATTTTGTCAAACTCAGTGGTTAGAAGATTATGGCTGCTATACGCCTGTTTTGATTATTTCACAGCATATCGCAGAGGTTTCCGGAAAATAACATCGGAAGTGATTGTGATCGATCGTTATGTTGATGATTTCATCATTGACCAGGCTATTAACCTGAAGATGCCACCTGAACAAAGTTATCTGATCAAAAAAAATTTTTTTCTGAAAAAATTTCATTTCCCGGATTTTAACATTATTATTAATTTGCCTGCCATGGAAGGCTATACTCGTAAAAGTGACGGAACTTCCCTTTCTTACCTGGAAACCCGCGAAAAATATTACCAAACCATGACCGACAGTAAAACCATCCACCTCGATGGCCTTGAGAGGATAAATGACTTGAGTGATAAAATCAGGATTTGGATATTTAGTCAGTTGAAGGTGACGGGTACATGAAATATCCGCGAGTAATAGTGCTGGGAATTGACGGTATGGATTTTGACTATGTGTCAAATATCCTTTCGGACCTGTCGGCAGTAAAAAAGCTTTCCAAAACAGGACTTGTCGCCCCGTTCAAGTCAGTATTTCCTCCTGATTCAATTCCATCCTGGATTACCTGTTATACAGGCAAAGACCCGTCTGAACATGGCATCCTTGAGTCCGTTAATTACCTTGCTAAAGGCGATGATCGATTAAAGGTAGATAGATCTGCTTTTCAAGGCAGGACTTTCTGGGATATTATTGGCAGATCCGGCAGGACGGCGAGCGTCATTAACCCTTTTATGGCATACCCAGTCTGGCCGGTCAACGGAGTGATGGTCAATGGTCCAGTATTTATTGACGGAAATATCCAGATTTCGGATCCGTCCTGGACGGATGGCATAGAAGTCCCGCAAAGTTTAGGCGGGATAGTTGACTTTCCGACTAAAGATTCTTTGGGTGAATTTATTGAAAAAATATTTTCTGACACGGCTGAACAGGCAGAATTTGGCTTGGCCGTTTTCAAAAAAAACAGGCCGGATTTATATTTCCAGACTTTTCTCACTATGGATAGGATCCAGCATTTCCTCTGGCGCTATTGTGATGAAAATGATCCTACTTATCCAGGACCAAATCCCCATAAAATGTCCATAAAGAAATTTTATATCTTCATGGATGAAATAATCGCTAAATTTATGGAGGTCCTAGATCCTGGTGATCAATTGATTGTAATCAGTGACCATGGCCATGGCATGCGCTGCACTCAGTGTTTCAATCTTAACGAGTTTCTTCGCAGGCAAGGATATGTACGCAGTGTTGCCGAAGGGAAGATATTCAGTAAAGAGCTGCTAATAGAAAAACTGAAAAATGGTGTGCTTAACTTTATGAATGAACATAATCTGGAGGATTATATAAGCGAGATCGCTAAATTCATCCCTAATGCAAAGAAAATTAAAAAAGGCAAACATATTACTAGAAACAGCGCTAATAAAGCTTATGCTTCAGACTTTACCGGTACCAATCCATTTGGAGGGGTATGCATTAACAGAGAGCTTGTTGATGATTATGATCAAACACGAACGGACCTTATGGATTTGCTTGCATCTGTCAAGGTAAACAGCGAACCGGTCTTTGAATGGCTCCGAAAAAGAGAAGAGATGTTCAGCGGTGAGTACCTGGATCGGTTTCCTGATATTCTCTTCTGCCTAAAAAGCCAATATGGTGTCAATTGGAACCTTCATACCAAGGAGTTTACCATCAATCCGACCCATAAGAAGATAAGCGGAGGGCATAAAGAGAACGGGGTATTCTTTACAAACATTCCTGCAGAAAAAACCAATGACCTTGACGATATTAAAATGACGAATTTTTTCTCTACAATCCTTGAACTGTTTGAGATTGATGGGAAAAAATGGTCTCGTGGCAAGAGCTTTATACAAAAGTAAATGAAAATCCTCTTTGCAAATAAATTCTTTTTCCTGAACGGCGGTTCGGAAAGGGTCTTTTTCCAGGAGCGTGCTTTTCTCCTTAAGAAGGGTTATGATATTATCGATTTTTCAATGGAGGATGCGAGAAATTTTTCTTCATCCTTCTCATCATTTTTTGTGCCTAACCACGATTACCATAATACCGGGGGAAGTTGGAACAAGATTAAACAGGGAGTTTCTTTCGTTCATTCTTCTGTTGCGGCAAGAAATATAGAACAGCTTATCAAAAAAGAAAAACCGGAAATTTCCCACCTTCACAACATCTACCACCAGTTGACCCCGGCCATCATCCCGGTTCTCAAGAAACTTGGAGTCAAGGTCGTGCTGACTCTGCATGATTACAAGCTGGTCTGTCCGGCCTACATGGCCTTGAAAGGCTGCGAGATCTGCACTGCCTGTGCCGGTCAGTATTTCTGGAAGCCATTCACGACCAATTGCCAGAGTTCAAGGGGCAAAGGTCTGTTGCTCGCCCTTGAGGCAATGTGGCATAAATGGCAGAAAAGTTATGACAATGTTGATCTCTTCCTTGCACCCAGCCGGTTTATGGCTACATTGACAGCTCAAAGGATATCCACAAGTAAAATCCGTATCTTGCGCAACGGTATCGATCTAAATGAATATAAACCTACTTTCGTTGATAAGGGCTACATCCTCTATTTTGGCAGATTGTCTGAGGAAAAAGGAATCGAAACTTTGCTACTAGCCCATAAGGAGCTGAAAGAGCCTCTTCCCCTTAAAGTGGTGGGCGCCGGCCCATTAGCAAATATATTACAACATACATATCCCAATGCTACATTTTTAGGCTATAGGAGCGGACAGGAATTAATAGATCTAATATCCAATGCAGCTTTTATTGTGGTTCCTTCTGAGTGGTACGAAAACTGCTCAATGGTAGTGCTCGAAGCCATGGCTCTTGGCAAACCTGTTATTGCCAGCAATATAGGTGGCATTCCGGAACAGATTGATGATGGAAGAACAGGTTTTCTTTTTGAAGTGGGTAACAAAGAAGAACTATTAGATAAAATGCAGATGCTTAAGGATAACTCCCAGCTCCGACTAGATATGGGGCACGCAGCCAGGAAAAAAGTAAAACAAGAATATTCACTGGATATCCACTGCCAGGAACTGCTGGGAATTTATGATGAACTACGCAACTAAACCTCAAAAATATTATCAAATTATGGATTACTGCTTATGGAAGCCTGTCTCATAGTAACATACCGTTGTAACGGCAAGTGTTATATGTGCAATACATGGCAATTCCCAACCAGAGTGCAAGAGGAATATTCTCCCGATCTGGTTGACAAATTGCCGGAAGGGCTGGCCTTCATCAACATTACCGGCGGTGAGCCATTTCTGCGCAAAGATATCGACCAGATCGTTGAAAAAGCCTTAACCAAAACAAAACGTCTTGTGATCAGTTCAAATGGTTACTTTACAGAACGAATCATTAAGCTTTTTGAGAAGTTTGGCAATCAGATCGGTGTCAGGATTTCCATTGAAGGGCTGCCAGCGGCAAACGACGAGTTGCGTGGAATCAAGGATGGTTTTGATCACGGTTTGCGTACATTGACTACACTTTATGGCATGGGGATTAAGGATATTGGTTTTGGGATAACAGTGTCCGATCGCAACGCTAAAGATGTGATCGAACTTTACTGGTTAGCTAACGCCATGAACGTTGAATTTGCCACAGCAACCACTCACAATTCTTTTTATTTTCATAAGGATGACAACCGCTATCAGGACCAGGATTTAGTGGCTAGGGCCTTTGAAGAGATAGCCAGAGAATTGCTTAAGACAAAGCGACCTAAAAACTGGTTCCGCGCATATTTCAACATGGGACTGGCTCGCAAAGTCAGGGGTCAGAAGAGGGCCTTGCCGTGCGAAGTGGGCACCGACATGTTCTTTGTCGATCCATTCGGCAACGTGGTGCCGTGCAACGGCTCGGATGCACCAATGATTATGGGTAATCTCCATAAACAGTCATTTAAAGAGATATGGAACAGCCCCCAAGCAGAGAAAGTTCGGGAGATGGTAAAAAAGTGCCCAAAACAGTGCTGGATGATTGGTTCCGCCTCACCGGCAATGAAAAAACGGATATCCGTGCCACTAAAATGGATTGTTAAAAACAAGCTGAGAATGATGAAAAACAGGGGAAAGAATATATGCATTGACCCGATTTAATAGTGTGTGTCGAATTATCCTGAAGAGTAGTCATGTTGGACAAGAAAATGAAGATTTTTGTGACTGGAACAAGAGGGATTCCCGACATCCCCGGAGGTGTTGAAAAGCACTGCCAGGAACTTTATCCCCTGATAGCTGTAAAGGGTAACGAAGTTGTTCTTTCCACTCGCACTCCTTACGTTGGAGAGCAAAAAAAAGCATGGAAAGGGGTTCGGCTCGTCCACAACTATGCCCCGCATAAAAAGAGCCTGGAAGCCATTGTTCATACCTTTCTTGCAGTTCTCAAGGCCAAACGCATGAATCCCGATGTCGTTCATATTCATGCGGTAGGACCCTGTCTTCTAGTGCCGCTAGTCCGTTTGTTGGGCCTCAAAGTTGTCGTTACCAATCACGGCCCAGACTATGACCGTAAAAAGTGGGGCTTTGCTGCCAAGACTATTTTGCGATTCGGCGAATACCTTGGTGGCAAATATGCCAATGAGGTTATCGTCATCTCAACAGTTATTGCCGATATTATCAAGAAACGCTGCGGCAGGAATACCCACCTGATTTATAACGGCGTATCTATTCCAAAAAGGAGCCAACAAACTGAATTTCTTGAAAAATACGGGATTAAGCCTGGCAAGTATTTTCTGGCAGTGGCCCGTTTCGTACCTGAAAAAGGGTTGCATGATCTGTTGGCTGCTTTCAGGAACATTGCTGGTGAATGGCAACTCGTTATCGCAGGCGATGCCGATCATGAATCGGACTACAGCCGGACGTTAAAGAAAAAAGCAGCCGAAGACGATAGGATTATCCTGACAGGTTATATAACAGGAGAGTTGTTAAGCCAGGTTTTCTCCCATGCCCGTCTTTTCGTTTTGCCATCCTATCATGAAGGACTGCCCATTGTTTTGCTTGAAGCTATGAGTTTCGGTTTGCCGGTGCTCGTATCGGATATTCCGGCCAACCGGGAAGTAAATTTGCCTGCAGAACGTTTTTTTCAGTGCGGGAGTGTACAGGACCTGCGGAAAAAACTGAAACTTCATATTGAAAAAGAGCTGACTAAACAAGAACGTCAGATACTATGCAGGATGATCAAAGAAAAATACAATTGGCAAAAAATAGCAGAGCAAACAATTGCTGTGTACAGGCAGGCTATAACAGTTTCGAAAAATAACTGATTGCAGGAAGTTGGATGCTCTTCCGCTAATACTTTGATTTAGAAATATGTTTTATTTTCAATAAGTTATAAACTGACCTCTTGATTTGCTTAATCATGACAGGTTGGGTTGAGGGATGGAGTCCCGAAACCCAACAATAGCTTAAGATCGTTGGGTTTCGCTTCGCTCAAACCAACCTACCAAAAGTGACCAAAACGAAGATCAGAACATAATCAAAGTATTAGCGGAAGAGCATCTGGTTTTATACATTTGAATAAATATATTATCCCATTTCAATCATCTGTATTAGGCTAAGAGTCTATCTATTTGCAGTTTGAAAAAAAATTCAGGGGGTTTGCTATGTGTTCAGTAGTATGATCATGGTGAACTTTTACTTTTATGTGTGAGGAGTGTTCAGTATTTTGGTGAAGGGTAAATGATTAAATTAGCTTTTGTATCAGATTTAGACGTACACGACATAAATTCCTGGTCTGGATCCATATATTATATGGCCAAAGGATTAGAAAAACAATCAGGGCTAAGGATTAACTACATATCGCCACTAAAAAATAAGTGGAAAATACTTTGTAAGATTAAGCAAAAAGGATACAGACTGTTGGGAAATTCATATAGTCATCGATGTGAACCTCTGGTTTTATCATCATATGCCAGACAAGTTGAAGCTAAGATTAAAAAGATGCGGCCCGATGTTGTTTTTTCATGTGGCAAACCTCCTGCTGTTTACTTGAAGTGTGACATGCCTCTGGTATTTTGCGATGACGCTTCTGTGCCTGCGATAATGAAAACACATCCTGCTTATAAAAACATTAGGTCAAGTTGTCTCAACGTTCTTATAGATGCCGAACGGCGCCTACTCAATAATGCCTGTTTGGCTTTATACAGCTCAGAATGGGCAGCTGAAGCGGCCGTCAATTATTTTAATGTGCGTCCCCCAGGCAAGGTAAAAGTTGTGCCATGGGGCGCTAATTTGGAATGTAACAGAGACGAGGACCAAATTGGAGCGATTATTAATCAGCGTTTACGGTCAAATAATTGTAAGATATTATTTATAGGAACGGACTGGGGCCATAAGGGTGGAGATATTGTGTTGCGAGTTGCCGAATGCCTTCACAATTCGAGGATTCCTGTAGTGGTGGATGTTTTGGGTTGTCGCCCTCCTCATGAAGTGCCGGAATATATAAAAGTACATGGCTTTATATCAAAATCTAACCCGAAGGGTATAGCTCGTATTGACGGATTGTTCAGGGAATCGCATTTTTTACTTGTACCTTCTGAGGCGGATTGCACTCCCATCGTATTTGCCGAGGCTAGTTCATATGGGCTTCCCTCCATATCACGTGATATAGGAGGGATCAGTACGATGATTTGCTCAGGTCAAAACGGGATGGTTTTTTCTTTCGATGAGGGACCCGAGCAATATGCAAGCTATATTTCTGATAAGTGGAGTGATAAAGCTGAGTATGAAGAATTGTCGCGATCTGCATTCTCTTATTATCGAAACGACTTAAACTGGAATGTGTTCGGGAAAAGGGTGATAGACCTCCTGGAGCGGATATGATGGATATCCTGGATTCCCACGGATATGAATGATCCTACAGAATTCACTGCAGCCACTGAGTTTGCTGTCCTTTGAATCAGTGGAAGTTAGGTATGGGCGCATTCACGTGTTGGGGGAGTCATTTGAACACCTCGTCGAACCGTGAGTTAACCCAGGCGAGCCTTAAATGGAGCAGGTGATTGAATCCATCCTCGCTCCAGCGCATACTAATGCCCTTGAAGCGCTGCTGAATGAGCCACTTGCACGCGCTCTCAACTAATCTGCTTCCAATGAGTAAGCCGAAAGCCTTGTATTGGGCATAATCAATGTGCTTACGATGTCTCTCCAGATAATCGTACAGGTTCCTGAGGCTTTTGTTAACGGTCTCAAGAAAATGCACATATTTGGTGAAAAGCGCGTTTGGCCACCGTTTGGGGACTCGAAAAACTGATATTGTTGTAACTCATTGAATTGCCGATGGAAATTACTCATTTTGTTGTCAAAACCAGGATGTTGGTTAACCGAGACGGAACCGAGAAAGAACCAAGGCAAAAAATATGCAGTCACTATAATGTGAGAATTGACTTGATAAAGGGGATTATTCTGCGCGTCATGTCTGAAAGAAAGACCCAATGGCCAGATTGGTGCTCAGGCGCGCTTTTCACCAAATAAGTGCGGATTTCAGGTACCATTCACAGCGCGGCAGATATTGGAAGACCTTCCAAATCAAGTGCCCTCTCAATGTGATCCAAGACATTATTAGCGGGCTGTCAACTAATTTGAGGTATCATTGTGTTTTCGTACCTTCGTGTTTTCGTGATTAATTTTGAGTAGTTTCTTGGCCGCACAGGTCCAATTTTTCTCATATTAGTTAAGAATAAGAAAAGTAAGAACAGGAAAGGAGGATGGGTTATTATTGCGTATTACATCAAAGGGTCAGATTACAATTCCAATTGCAATCAGGGAAAATCTGGGATTTTTGCCTTACACTGAAGTAGAGTTCGAGGTTGAAGGAGAAACGCTGCGCCTCAAGAAAATTGATAGCGGTCATCGCCGCGGAAAGGCGCTTATTGCAAATATGCGTGGAAAGGCCACTGCGGGAATAAGTACAGAAGAAATTATGGATTTAACTCGGGGTGAGTAATGGACATACTTGTGGACAGCAATGTCATAATTGACATTGCCACGGAGGATCGTGAGTGGTTTCAGTGGTCTTCTGAAATACTGGCATATTATGGGAACAACCATGTTTTGACAATAAACCCTGTTATTTATGCTGAAGTTTCAATTGGCTTTACAAGAATTGAAAAGGTTGAAGAAATAACGCCTCCGGCCTTTTTTCGTCGTGCTCAGCTACCGTGGGAAGCAGCTTTTCTTGCCGGCAAATGTTTTTTGAAATATCGCCGAAAAGGAGGGAAAAGGCGTTCACCTCTTCCTGATTTCTACATCGGTGCTCATGCCTTGATAACAGGTATGGCCTTAATGACACGAGATAGTTCCCGTTACAGGACATATTTTTCAAAATTGTTCCTGATTTCACCGGAAGGTGCCGGTCACGCTTGGACGTATGTTGTTATGACCTGAATTGAGCGATTAGCTGTTAGCCATTAGCGTTTAGCTTTGAAAAATCAAGGCATTACGTTAATTA
>DFBI01000128.1 GCA_002367335.1 Syntrophaceae bacterium UBA3084
CTTTTCAGTTAAAAATGATTTGTCGATGGTAATTAATTGAGAGACATTTATAACGCTTTCTTTTGGTAATTTTGATTTGTGGGTTGAAAGTAAGATGTTCCCAGGGGCAGCGGACAACCTAATGTTGGAAGTTATAACCGCTGCAATTATTGTGTTAATTTTGCTTTTATTGAAATCATTAGATTGGATGATGAGCAAGGGTCTTCTGTAGCCTGGGCCAGACCCTATAGGCTCTGGTAGTTCCGCCCACCAAATTTCTCCACGCTTGATTACCATTCTTCTTTCTCAATTGAGCTAAATTGCAAGGATGAAATCGTTTCATTTATTTCAGCTGAGTGGTTTGAGTAAACCTCATTAAGCTGTTTAGTTATGTGCTCAGTGGAGTGTTTTTCTATAAATTGAGCGACCGCTTGAGCGTACAAGTTACTGCGCGATACGCCATGGTTTTTTGCATATTGATCTGCAGATTGGAATAGCTTGTCTGGTATTGATATTGCTGTTTTCATAGGGGAGTCTCCATTTTAATTATTTTCAATCAAAATTACTCTTTCTATAAAAAAAGTATAACTGAGGTAATACCTGCTGTCAACCTATATTGTGGGGAGATAACGCTACGCTTCAGCGGCGCGCGGCTTTATGCGCGTCCGACTGAAAGCGATTTGTTCGGCCTTGTTTTTTTCATTTTATTTTTTCCGGTGTATCTCGTCATGACATATCGTGCATACAGTAATAAGATTGCCTTTCGTGTTGTCACCACCCTTAGCATGATGTTTTTTGTGATGTAACTCTAAATGGCGAGGATCTGATCTGTTCCATTCTTCGTGTGACCAATTGCAGACCGTACATTTATATCCATCCCGCCTGAGAACATCTCTTTTAACAGGGTCAGGGATGTGTCGGTCATGCTTCGGGCTTTGTCGATCCGCTTCCAGAAGGTAAACTCCCACTTCAAGATCAGGGCGACCGGTGTTTTGAGTAACGACCGGCCAGCCATATTCCGTCCTCAATTCTCTTACTCGTCTGGCCCATTCCGATCTATCTTTTGCCAAATATTTCAACTCTTCTCCAGTAACTTTCTGACCAATATTTTTTCTTAAATATTTTAGTATCTTGTCACGAACAGAACTATTTTCTCTTCTTATTTCGTTTGCCAAATTCCATCTGTGGGCCGCATCCCTGTCCTGCATGGCTGAAAGCAAAATATAATCGGAAGGTCCCATGGCTGTTACGTCAATATTCGGGAGCGGAAATTCATTCTCTTCCGCCATTTGTTTCGCGGTAAGGCCGCTAACTATCGACCAACCGAACTGTACTTTCAGTTCTCGAACCCTTCTGGCATATTCCTGAATACCTGAAACGACGAGAAGTTCATCCCCTTTGATTATGACAGCAGGATAATTTTTAAAGTAATGAAGGATTCTATCCCGGGCGCTTCTTGCGATCGTAGCGGGAATTAAAGATTTTCCTAAATCTCGTAAGTGTTGGAAACAGGGGACAAGTGAAAGGACTTTTGTTCGTAAGCTATCGGATTTTAATTCTTTTTCGAAGTTAGTTAATAATTCCTGTAATTTATTTCTGATTTCTTCAGAGTTCATATGATATTCCCTCTTTATGCCCTTCTATAAACGAAAGTAGTTTATTTCTTAATTTTCCAGTGTCTTTCACTTCGCAGGTCCAGACAGTTAAAACATCCCAACCTAATTGTTTAAGATTATTAACTGTGATTTTATCTCTCTCAATATTCTTGTTCAGCTTCTCGTTCCAAAATAGTTTATTAGTTGTAGGTCGCTTAGCCCTTGGGCAATCAATATGACCATGCCAAAAACAACCATGAACGAAAATGATTTTATTATATTTGGGCAATGTTATATCAGGTTTTCCCGGCAAGTCATTTCTATGAAGCCTAAATCTATATCCCATATTATGTAGCAAAGAGCGGACAACTAATTCAGGTTTTGTATTTTTGCCGCTCACACGCGACATAATTTGGCTTCGTTTTTCTCGTGAGAATACGTCCATTGTTCATATCTTTTATCAAGTAGTAGCCGAACTACATCCGCAACCCTTGCGGCAAGAAGAGGTGGAACTGCATTACCGATTTGTTTGGCGATTTCAATTTTTGATCCTAAAAATTTAAAGCTATCAGGAAAACTCTGAAACCGTGCTGCCTCCCGGTGAGTGATCGGTCGATGTTGTTCGGGATGTAAATATCTCCCTTTTTCCGGTTTAAAAAATTCAGTTCGTATTGTAACAGAAGGTTTGTCCCACCAAAGACGACCAAATAAATCAGTACCACCTGATTTCTTTCTAATCCAACATTTAGGTGTTAACTCCGGCGCAATTCGCTGCAGATCGAATCGATTCATTCCTTCTTTAGGAATTGTTCTGTATCGTTTTCGACTTAGTTCTGTTGGATTTCTCCCAAAGTGTAGATCTAATGGGGGCTGAATATTCCTAAGTTCAGTTCCTTCGGGTTCCGGTAAATCGCCAATAGCGTCTTTCACAGTTTTCCAACACACAGGTGCTGATAGGTAATCCTCTCGATTGAATGGTAGTGTTAGCTGTTTCCCGTTGCCGTTAGGATTAAAATGTGTTTTTCGGGGTGGAAATAAAAGAGATGGGTCTGCAAACCTACATCCTATGATAAATGCGCGGATACGAGTTTGCGGAACACCATAATCTGCGGCAATCAACTTATCCTGCCAAACCTTGAACCCCAGAGACTCAGCAGCTCCAACTATTTCTCCATACTCGAAAGTACCAAGCAACTGAGGAACGTTTTCCATGACAAAGATTAAGGCGCCGGAATTCTCGACCACCTCTAAGTAAGGTCGCCAAAGCTCTTTACGCGGATCATTTTCACGGTTTTTGTTTAAGAGACTAAATCCTTGGCAAGGTGGGCCACCGATAACAACATCAGCTTTTGGTATTTCTATTTTTTCTTGTTTCAGAATTTCAACGATGTCACCGGCAATACAATGTTTACCAAGATTTTCATTATAGGTATCAACACAATCTTGGTTAAAGTCGTTTGCCCAAACCGTCTGAAAGGGTTGACCAAAGACTCCTGAGAATCCTAAAGACATACCGCCAGCACCTGAAAACAAGTCTATGAGACGGTACCGTCTTGGATTGTTGATCAGCGCTCCCGAACAGCGAGAGTGATAAGTTGCTTCATCTTCTTTAATGATTAGCGATTTGTCAATATTCAATGTATTTTCTAACTGATACATGGTTTGTGAGCCTTGCCGGTAAAAGTTTACAAATCTCTCTTAAGGATAGCACCATGGGCAATATTTTCATATCAGTAAATTGTATTGGTGGCCGAACGACAAATTCACAGGCGCCTTCTTTTTGGCGTCCTGTGCAATGCAATGTTCGGCAAACTACGCAGCGGCGATTTTGGGGTCGGACCAAGTTAACTTATTAATATATCACTATTTATGTCCCATAAATAGGTATTTTCAGGCCTTAGAACATACTTTTTGGGGTCAAAATGGGCGCTGTAAGAAGCGGATGGCTCCCTAAGTTCAAACACCCCGTTTCTTTCATGAACATCCCTCCCAATTGCTCTGCTTGCCAAGGTTCTTTTTGTCTCTGATATAAACTCTTTACTGCCCACTGCAATACTCTCTGTCCATGCTTCTTGCCGTTGAAGGGAATTGTTTTGCAAAGAGTGATCCAATAACTGTGTATAGGTACTTCTCAATGTCTCCCTGTCGGAAAATCCAAGAATATTTTCTAACCTGCCCTGATCCATTAGTGAATATCTCTTA
>DFBI01000160.1 GCA_002367335.1 Syntrophaceae bacterium UBA3084
CGATCTTTCACTTTTCAAGTTTCAAGTTTCAGGTTTCAAGTTGCAGGTTTCAAGACTTAAGTTATTCCACAACTTGAAACTTTAAACTTGAAACTTGCAACTATCTTTTCCTACATAAACTTTGTGGTACCCGCGCCCAGAATTTCATCCGCTTCTTTTTTTATATCTTCAGAAATATTGAGCCTGCATTTTTCACCAAGGTATATTACTGTCTCACTCATTTTATTTGCTATAATATGCATGTATGCCTTATACTTACCTTTATATTTATAAAGTATTGCATTAAGTAGCTCGATATCATGTTCCTTTGCTTTTGTGACATCGACCATAAAATGAACGGATGTAAATGGTGACTTTGCGGCTTCTTCCAGCGTGAGAACTTCTGAAGCTACAATCTTAATGTTTTCCTCCCCTGCATCAACCCTGCCTTTTATAAGCAGCGGCTCATCACTGTTAATGCGGGAAAAGGCATCCCTGTAAAGGTCGGAAAAGACAATTACTGTGGAAGTGCCCTTCATATCTTCCAAGGTCAGATAAGCCATTGTGTCTTTTCTCTTAGTCGTAATTTCTTTGACGCCGGCAACTATTCCCGCCATGGTAACGACACTCCCATCTGTTTTCCCTGATACTGTTTCTGAATCACAGTCAACAACCAGGTCGAGTTTATTCTCAAATTTTGAGAGGGGGTGTCCTGTTAAATAAAAGCCCAGGGTTTCTTTTTCGTAGGACAGGAGTTTTTCCTGGTCCCATTCAGGGATATCCGGCAATTCGATTCCCATAGAACTTTCAACATCAGATTGTTCAAAAAGACTGGTCTGACCGCTTGCCCGGTCCCTGTTTCTCTTTTGAGAAATATCAACGACTTTCTCAAAACCTTCCATTAGTCGTGCTCTGTTATTTTCCAGAGAATCAAAGGCGCCACATTTTATCAGGCTCTCTAAAACCTTTTTATTAACTTTCCTGAGATCTACCCTGCTGCAAAAATCGTAAAATGAAGAGAAATTTTCACCTTCTCTTTTTTCTTCAATGATCGAATCCACAGCAGCGGCGCCGACATTTTTCACTGCAGCAAGACCAAATCTCACGCTGCCGCCGCTTACGCTGAAATCCCTCTGTGACTCATTAATGTCAGGAGGAAGCACATTGATTCCCATATCCTTACAGGCGGATATGTATTTTATTATATTGTCTCTGTTATTTCTCTCGCTTGTCAGGAGGGCGGTCATAAACTCAACAGGATAATGGGCTTTCAGGTATGCCGTCTGATAAGATATCATTGCATAGGCTGTGCTGTGAGATTTGTTGAATCCATATTCGGCAAACTTTTCCAACTGTTCCCATATTTTTTTTGCCTTATTCTCCGATATCCTGTTTTTCTTTGCTCCCTCAAGAAATTTAGGTTTTTCCAGTTCCATGTCCGCAGTCTTTTTCTTGCTCATGACCCGGCGGACATTATCCGCTTCAGCCAGCGTGTAATTGCCGACCGTACTGGCTATCTGCATAACCTGTTCCTGATAAACAATAACTCCATAAGTTTCCTTAAGTATATTTTCAAGCTCGGGAACCTCATAAACAATTTTTTTCGTCCCCTGCTTTCCTTCAATAAAAGCAGGAATCATATTCATGGGACCCGGCCTGTAAAGGGCAATCAATGCGATAATATCTTCGATGCAATCGGGTTTAATGCTGACAAGAAGTTCCCGCATACCTGAGCTTTCAAGCTGGAATACACCGTCAGTTTGACCCTTGACGAGAAGATCATAGGTCTGCCTGTCATTTAGAGGAACGTTATCAATATCTATCTCTGTTCCCTTTCCTTCCCTGATAAACTGAAGTGTGTGATTAATAACTGTAAGGGTTTTTAAGCCGAGGAAATCGAATTTTGTCAGGCCAATTGTTTGAAGATCATTCATGGAGAATTGCGTTACGATATCACCATTGGGACTTTTACAGAGCGGAACCCTTTCTACCAATGGCTTATCGGAAATCACAACACCAGCGGCGTGGGTCGAAGAATGCCGGTTCAAGCCTTCCAGAGAACGTGAAAGAGACAAAAGCCTTTTTATTTTATCACTCTTCTTTTCTTCTTCACGGAGGCGTGGTTCCCTTTTTATTGCCTCATCAAGATTTATGTTGAGGATATTGGGAATCATTTTGGCTATCTTGTCCACCTCACCATAGGAGATATTAAGCGCTCTTCCAACATCCCGAATAACGGCCTTTGCCTGCATTTTACCGAAGGTAATTATCTGAGAGACGCGATCACTTCCGTATTTTTCCGTCACGTATCTGATCATATCGTCCCTGCCCTCTATGCAGAAATCTATATCTATATCGGGCATACTTTTTCTGTCAGGGTTGAGAAATCTTTCAAAAAAGAGTTTATATTTTATGGGATCTATATTGGTAATACCCAGAGCGTAGGCAACCAGACTGCCTGCGGCTGAACCTCTGCCGGGACCAACGGGAATTTTGTTCTCCTTCGCGTGATTAACGAAATCGGCAACGATCAGGAAATACCCCGGAAACCCCATTGATTTGATTATGTCAAGCTCCATATTTAAACGTTTCTCATATATTTCACGCAGGCTGCCATTACCTTCTTTTGTTATCCGGGGCATTAAGTTTTCGAGTCCCTTTTGGGCCAGTGATGTAAGATACTCATCAGGTTCAAGATTATTGTCTATCTCAAAGTGGGGGAGGAATATGTTATCAAAGTTCAATGTCAGGTTGCACCGTTCAGCGATTACCACGGAATTTTCAATTGCTTCGGGACAGTAACTGAAAAGCTCCTTCATTTCGTCAGGAGACTTGAAATAGAAATGATCGGTTGTCATCCTCATCCTGTCATCATCGTCCATCGTTTTGCCCGTTTGTATACACAAAAGAACTTCCTGTGCTTCGGCGTCTTCTTTGTTGAGATAATGACAATCATTAGTGGCAACGACGGGGATGGAAAGCTCTTTACCTATTTCAATAAGTCCCTTATTGGCAATCTTTTGCTCGGGAATTCCATTTTCCATAATTTCCAGGTAGAAATTTTCCTCACCAAATATTTTAAGATACTCCCCGGCCACCCTTTTCGCAGAATCCCTGCTTCCATTAAGTAAAAGTTGAGGTATTTCACCGTGCAGGCAGGCACTCATACCGATAAGTCCTTTGCTGTATCGGGCCAAAAGCTCTTTATCCACACGAGGACGATAGTAAAATCCTTCGAGATAAGCAGCGGAAGTGAGCTTCATGAGATTATTGTATCCTTCGATGTTCCTGGCAAGAACAACAAGATGATGATTGGTCTCTCTTGCCCCGTAAGAACCTTTATCAAATCGGCTCTTCGGAGCTACATAGAGTTCACATCCTATGATTGGCTTGATTCCGTAGCGATAGGCTTTCTGATAGAATTCTATGGTTCCGAACATGTTACCATGGTCTGTCATGGCAACGGCGGGCATTTTATACGCTTTTGCCTTTTTAAAAAGGTCATCCAGGCGTATCGCCCC
>DFBI01000089.1 GCA_002367335.1 Syntrophaceae bacterium UBA3084
CCTTTTCCAACGCATATATCTTCAACTTCGAATGTCTGCATAACTCAATTGCAAAAACAGCCGTGCCACAGCCCACATCCACACATACACCTTCCAAAACCCCATAATCCTCAATGATTTGTTTAGCAGTAGAGATAATTGCTGGCGTAAAGTTTTCTTTGACCTTTTTATCAAAACGCTTTGCCTCTAAAAGGTCCATCTCAGTGTAATCAGCAGGGATACGCTCCTCAGACATAGTTTTATCATCCTTTTAATCTTTTAGATAGTCCTTTTTTATACAACTTTTTCTATTCTATTCTCGCCGCTTTCTTTCCATTTAGGCATTTCCGATAAAGTTTCGCGGATAAAAGAAGTTGCCGTATGAAAGTAACCATCGTCTCTTCTTCCACGATTCAATGGACTCAACCTTGCCAATCGACTTATCCATCTCTGTCTATCTTATCCCATCCCCACGCCAGCCACCGGTGTGCCACAGTTGGGGCAGCGGCCGTTCGGTTGGACGCGGTTCTCCAGAATCCGGTAGCCGAGTCGCTGAACCAGCATCTGCCCACACTTGTGACATACTGTATTGGCCTCGCCCGGCACATTGCCTACGTAGACATACCGCAGTCCCGCTTCCAGTCCTATTTCCCGAGCTCGGTCCAGTGTCTCAACAGGCGTGGGGGGCACATCGGTCATCTTGTAATCCGGGAAGAAGCGGCTAATGTGCCAAGGAGTATCCACCCCCAACTCGTTAGCCACGAAATTCGCTGCGTCCTTCAGCTCTCCATCATCGTCGTTAATACCGGGAATGACCAGAGTGGTCACCTCCAGCCAGATGCCCAGCCGCTTCATCACTTTCATCGTGTCCAACACTGGCTGCAGCCGCGCCCCCACATACTTTCGGTAGGTTTTGTCGCGAAAGGCCTTCAGATCCACATTGGCTGCGTCCAGATAAGGCTGAAAGGTCTCCAGCATCTCCTCGGTCATGTAACCATTGGTGATGTATAGGTTGACCAACCCTCCCTCGTGGGCTAGGCAAGCCGTATCATAGGCGTACTCAAAGAAGATGGTCGGCTCGGTATAGGTGTAGGCAATGCTTCGGCAGTCAGCCTTTTGAGCTGCAGCAACAACCTGTTCAGGACTTGCCTCCTCCCCCATAATGAAACGCCTATCATGGACTATTTGGGAGATATCCCAGTTCTGACACCAACGACAACGGAAGTTACATCCTGGAGTGGCTATGGAATAGGCGGTTGAGCCGGGGTGAAAATGAAACAGTGGTTTCTTCTCCACTGGGTCCACGTGCTGGATGATAGTATGTCCATAAACCAACGTGTAGAGAGTTCCACCCCGGTTTTCCCGAACCTGACAGATACCCTTCTTGCCATCGGCGATAACGCAACGATGAGCACACAGGTTGCAGCGCACCTTGCCCTCTGGCAGTTTTTCGTACATCATAGCCTCTTTCGTGGTGTGCATCTCAGTTCCCTCCTTGTTAGGTACAAATCTTTGTGGAGATATTGTTAATTCCCAGACTATGTACCAACCTTCGAAACGGGACGGGCCCGAATATTATCGACTTATTTTCTTTCATAAGATTTAACAAAATGATTATCCTCAAACGGTATATCTGTTGCATCCGCAACCTTAAATTTTACATTATTATACTTAATTTCCTTCATGGCAACATTTAACATATCTGGGGACCCGATAAGCATTCTTGTTAGGATTCTTCAACGACTTGTAATCCCAGGAGTTTGGATAGCTGGCGGACTTCTCTGGCAAAATCACCATAGAAGCTTACCCGATGCCAGCCAAACGTACCAAACTTATAATTCTCCATAATCCTTTCTACATTTGCCTCAGCCACCAATTTCGTCCGACAACCCCGCTCGTTATTCACATTACCAACACTTTTTCCCTGATGAAGAGAAATCTTCTTTTCCCTCAGGCTAATTTTGACGGTGGTGATTGGTTTACCAACCGGCATAATCACCTGTGGACATGCACTTTTCCTGTCTTCGGCATGGGAACGAATTATATAAGGCGCTACTGGTCCGTCTTGACCAAATAACTTCGTTGGCGCAGTGCAATGTGCGTAGATGATCTGTCCGGCTGATGTATCCAGCACTGGGTCGCTAACAAAACCCGGCAGCCCGGTAAGCTCACGCATTAGTAGTTGAGTAACAGTTGCTTCCATATCGGATTCGCATATTCCAGTAAACCCTTCATTATTTAGCTGCATAAAAGCCAGGCAGGGATAAGCGGGGAGTTTTTTGTCATAGTATAGACCCAGACAATCCATGGTAACCGTGCTTGCCTCTCTCTCTTCCATTAACTTCTTTATCACCAGATACATTCTTCCAGATTTTACAATCTCCTCCTTGCTCGGCTCAATCACTTTGACTGCTTTACTTATCCATTGACTTGCCAGCTGGCGAGCGGATTTCTCATCCGCAACTTTATAATACTGGTTTATCTGCTTGGAACCAATCGTAACTACTTCCATGCCAAGTAACTCCTTGAGTTGGGTGAGGTATCCTTCATAATTCCTCCCCCACCATCCAGATTGACCATCAGGGTCTTTCCCATCAGTGAGGTTCAAAATTTTAGAGCCTTTAACGTGGTGAATTGTCTCAAACAAATGAAGCGCAGATTTTACCTCAGTTAGGTCGGAAGACATTACCGCAATTACGGGCAGACTGTTGGCTTGTGCTACACTATAAAAATCCAGGAGCATCTCCTCCCCACCAAACAGGTCGGCAGCAATAATCATTGGATAATTTCTAAACTCCGAAAGCTCCTGCTTGCGTAAACACCAGGAGACCAGCCCGGCTGGACGGGTGGCCAGAGTAAAGACCAAAATTCCGTCAATATCCTTTTTCTGCTCCACTTTTCTTAGTTCCTCAAAGTCCAGGATCATTTCCCCGCCAACAAATTCTATATTTTCACAATTTTCTTTTAGAGTTTGGAGCAACTCTTCTTTTCTCTTCTCCGGGTCGAAATCTATATTTGGCCAGCCCGGTTCCCCTTTCCTCATCCCAAAAAACGAAACCCAAATTTTTGTTTTTGTCTCCATTTATTTATCCTCCTTTACTATTTTGATTCCTAGCAAAGTAACCAGATTCTCAACCGGCTTCATGAGGTCGCCGTAAACTGTCACCCGATGCCAGCAGAAATTGGTTTCTCTATTCCAATTCTCCAGGAGTTTCTGAATGTTTACTTCGGCCGTTAACTTTGTCCGGTAAGTCAATACCAATAACATTATAACCCTTTTTCGCAAATACAAATGCCTGTTTCCCTGTCCCAGTAGCAACATCCATTATTCTTGAGCCATTTCTTGTATTGGTAAAATCCACAATTTTGTCCCTTAACCCTGAAATGAATATATCTACAATATCATAAATGAAAGCCAACTTTTTGAAAAACTTCTTTATATATGAGTAATATTCATCTTTCATTGTTTTCCTCCAAATTATTTATGATCGTAGTGAGCATTTCGTATAACGATTAAGATTGCTTCCGATTTGGAAGCAACGTAGTTGAACAAAGCCGCTCTGCTGTAGCTATGGGAATTCAATCCAACTCGCACTCCATTTATGGTCTGGCCAAACATCTTTCATTGCTATCGAAGAAATACTTTTGTATAAAATCCCCAGTATATACGAAGTTGCGACTTCATATTTCTATCACTTTACCCACTCCCCCTCCAACATACTTCTTAGGATATAATAATTCTATTTTTGACTTAAACTGAGTACAATGAGTGGGACAGAT
>DFBI01000156.1 GCA_002367335.1 Syntrophaceae bacterium UBA3084
AAGATTACAATCTTTATAGCTTTTACCCATTTCACTTGCAGCCCTTCTCGCCGCCGCCTTCTGATTAAGGGCATGAAACCCGCTTTTTCTTTCAAGCTCGGGAAGTCCGGAAATCCTTGCAAGCGGCTGAAACTCATCAGTACCCGGCATATCTATAACGATGGCCCGTATCCCGTATTTCTTTGACATATCAAAGGCCATCGCGGGCCCCAACGCGGAAGGGTGCTTGCCATATTTACCTGTAATCAGATCATCACACATTGTTTCGTTAATTTCATAAGCTCCCGCGGGTCCCGGTTTACCCAGACCGCCTCTGCTGATAATGATGTCAACGTCTCTCATGTTGATATCATTATTGCTGATAAATTCCAGGATATCAGCTTCTCTCGGTGGAAGTTGATCATTCAAATCCTTATACTGAACCAATTCCGCATTACTGTACTCAATAGTTTTCCCGGCTATGACCTCCGTCATTTTAAAAAGGGAAACTTTGGTAGAAGTAGATCCGACATTAATCACAAATATGTTCATTTTGTCTGCCTTTTTTCATCGAGAGAATCCAACAGGACTCGACTGATATGCCACGTTTTCTTTCCCTTCTCTCTTTTCTTCGAAGTATGATTCAAACGCAGGAAACACGCGGGGCAGGAGGTTACAACATTGTCTGTGGATATCCCATCAAGAAGTTGTCCCCCTATATCCACAGCGAGATCAAGAAAATTTCCCGGCACGCCTCCACCACCTCCACAACATGGCGCTTCTTCCCTGTTTTCTTCCATCTCCGACAACCTCACGCCGCACAGTCTTAACAAGTCTCGAGGCTCTTCATAAATACCTTCTATCCTTCCTAATTCGCAAGGATCCTGATATGTTACCTGAAAATCATCAGACAATTTTCTTTTTGATGTTGCATCTCTCATCCGGAAAAAAGGAAGCAATACCTGTGACAGATGTAATACTTCCAGATCCACTTTACCAATCATCTGTGGAAACCAATCCTTAAAAGTGCGATAACAACCCGGACAGACTGTAATTATCCTCTTTATGCCATATTTTGAAAAGTTTTCCTTAAGTTCTTCAAATTGTTCGCGTGCCAAATCATCTCCCCCCATATTATAGAGATAATGACCGCAACAAACCTCTTCTCTCATCATGGTAAAATCCACACCCGCTTTTTTCAACAAGAGATAGGACGAAAGGGCAATATCTTTGAGCCAGAAAGACGGAAGACACCCAACAAAAAATAAGGTATCCGATTCGTGTCTGGGAAACTCCTCCGGCAACCACTCCCATCTCTTTTCAGGTTCGCCAAGTTGCGGATTGCCTGTTTTTCTGATCAAATCCATTTGTTCCTTCGCTTTTTCTACTAAAGGGAAGTGCATCTCCTTTCTTGTCAACTCTCCCTGGGCCTGGCGGACTATTTCAGACACATTGATTTCCTCAGGGCAGACACTGGTACACCGTTCGCATTTCAGACAACTATATAATCCTTCGACTTCTTCGAGATCGAGTTCTTCTGCTTGAAATATTTTTTTCGCTGTTTTGAGTCTTGCAACAGGTGTGTAAAAAGGTTTTTTAGCCGCTACACAGGTTTGACAAACCTCAAAACAGATTTCACATTCCATACATTTATCTACTTCAGCAATTTGATTATCAAAATCCATTATGATCTTCCTTCCAAACTATTAAATGCCCGGCACAAAGTTAAACAATCAAACACAAACAATTACAAATCTGATAGTGCCAAATATTGAAAACAATAATTACGAAGAATCTTCCTTAAATCCAATTCTTACAGGGGAACTGATAAAGTAAGCTAAAATTGCGGCAATAAACCAAAAAAAAGCGCCGGTTATAAAAGCCGCATGATAACTGCCTGTTTTATCGTATATCAAACCGCCGATAACGGGCCCAATAGCTCCGCCAATAAGAGCAATCGCATAAGTTGAACCAAAAATCGTGGCCAGCGCCTTCCCATGAAAATATTGACCGGTAAGACCGGGCAACTGGGGTACTTTCCCCCCATAGAAAAACCCATATACTACAACAAAAACGTAAAGCATCCACAGGACTTTTATGCCTGCCAGCCATAGAAAGGTTATCCCACATAAAGCAGTACAGAGAATCAAGGACCTTCTAAACCCGAACTTTTGACCAAGAGCCCCCACTAATACTCTTCCAGCGATACTCACTCCGCCTATCAGGCCTAAAGCTGCGGCGGCATCTGTTCTACCGATCCCAATATCAACCGCAAAAGGAATAATATGTATCATAACCATATGAATGGATACAAGAGTACAAAAATAAATAGAAGACAATGCCCAGTATGTCCTGGTCCGCAGCGCATCCCGAAAGGACCACTGGTCATCCTGTTGAGAATCAGGTTGAGCGATATGTGAGGATTGCTTTACTTCTTCCGCTCCATAAGGAAGCAGGCCCTTCTTCTCCGGACTTGACTCAATAAGTATCGCGGCTATGATCAGGAAGACCCAAGTAGACATGCCAATTATAATATAAGATGTTCGCCATCCATAGATTATAATAAGATGATTTGAGACCGGTGCGTATATAATGATTCCTGCACCGATACCGGCAGAAACAATGCCGAGCGTAAGACCCCTTGCCTTAACAAACCATCTCTGAACAACAGAAGCGGGAAGGACCCATACTATTCCCGCGCCCAGCGATGCCATGCCATAGTAAAAATAAAAATCCCAGAGGGAATTGACCCGGCTGCAGAGAACCGCGCCAAGCCCAATCAGCGTTCCTCCACAGGCAAGAGTTATCCGTGGACCAAATCTGTCTGTTGACCAGCCGACGATGAAGGTAGAAACAATAAAAATGATGAGGTGAAATGAATGAATGGACGAGGTTAACGCCGCGCTCCAGCCAAACTCCGCCTGCAACGGTTTAAAAAAGACACCTATGCTGAAAAAAAGACCATAGGCAAGAGTTGTCAGAAAACAACTTGCTACTACAATCCAACCATAAAAGAACCTGGGTTTGCTCAACGTATCCACCGATTAAACGAAAAGCCTAAGGCGGCAAAGCCGCAAAGGCTCAAGGTCAAAGGCTCAAGGTTCAAGGTTTTTCCTTGTTCCTTGAGCCTTGTTTTTCACCGCTTGGCACCAACATCTGCGCAAAAAATGCAGTTGCTTGAATAAAGACTCTAAACTGTTAATCCACAGGTTTCGAGGATTATCTTGACAGCCATCGAAAATTCTAAAGACGGAGCTTTTCAGGCTGTTTTACAGTAAAAGCGAGAAAACTTGCTATAGCATAACACACGGCGCCTATTATAAAAGCAACGGTGTAACTATGAGTCATATCAAAGACATAACCTCCGAGAGGAGGACCAATAGCCCCCGCGACTCCCCACGCGGTAGCTATTACTCCCATAAGCACGGGAAGCGCTCTGGTGCCCACGAGATACCCCACAAGTCCCGGCAAAGTCGCTGATTTGCCCCCGTAACCGATCCCGAATACTATGGCAAACAGATATACCATCCAGACACTTCTTATCGGTATAAGGAAGAGCATCATGACGGAGCATAAGGCAAGAGAAATGCCCACACCAAACTTGAATCCCGCTTTATCGGCAATCGCCCCCATCAAAAGCCTGCCGGCAACTCCTACCCCGGCGATAAGCCCCAGGGCGCCTGCCGCCGCGCCTTTCGAAATCCCCATGTCTATGCAATGGGGAACTATGTGCACCATAACTATGAGCAGGGGAATGCTGGCCAGGCTATGAATGACCCATGCTGTCCAGAACGCCTTTGATCTCAATGCTTCCTTTGTTGTTAATCCATGCTCAGCCGACGGAGAGGCCGGGGGTTGACCGGCCGGAGTTTCTTCCGCCCCATAAGGTTTGAGCCCCTTTTCTTCAGGGGTTCGATAGATGAGAAATGCCGGTATAATGAGGATAACAAAACCTATAGCTCCTGAAATAAAAAAAGCGTTCCGCCAGCCACAGGTTTCAATAAGATAATTGCACAGAAGGGATAAGATCAATGTTCCCAGACCTATCCCGGACATGTAGATACCCAGGACGATGCCCCTCCTCTTTACAAACCATCTCTGCACTGTAGCGGCAGGCAGAGAATAAATAACACCAGTCCCCACAGCCAGCATTCCCGCCCAGAAGATGTATAATTGCCATAATGTATTTGCCGTACCTGACAATGCCAGCCCGGCGCCAACAAGAACAGCGCAAATAATCAGCACCTTTTTCGGTCCTATCTTATCAGTCAACCAGCCCACCAGGACCGCGGCTATACAATAAATAATTGTGGATACGGAAGAAAGCGTAGAAGTTAATGCCCTGCTCCAGCCAAACTCCGCCTGAAGGGGTTTAAAAAAGACACCAAAATTGTAAAAGAAACCCATAATGAAACTTATAAGAACGCATGCAAGTAATATTACCCAACCGTAGAAAAACCTGGAATCCCTTGATTCATTCATTTGACAAACCTCCTTTTCTGTCTGAAAAGTTAATCGTGGTTCTGCATTTATGTTCGCCCTCGTATATTACATTTTCGACACATCTATGGATTGCTTTTTTCTTTCTCGCCTCCTTTTTATATAAACGTTATATTATGTTATCCTTTGTCAGTTCGGCAATTTCCTCCTTTGTTATCCCCAATTCCCCGAAAATCTCTTCGGTATGTTCACCCAGGGCAGGAGGAGGTAATTCCATCGCTGAAGGTGTTTCAGAAAACTTGCCTGGAAAATTAAGCATACGAATCGGTCCTTCAACAGGGTGCTCCATTTCAACAACCATCTGACGGTGCTCCACCTGGGGATGTGAAAAAGCTTCATCAAAAGTATTTACCGGCGCGCAACAGCAATCGACATCAGCTAAGAATTCCACCCACTCGTCCCTTGTTCGCTCCATAAATATACCGGCCACCTCGGCAATAATTTCATCAGCCCTCTCACCCTCTGCATAATGATCCCTGATGAAATCAGGCCTGCCAACAGCCTCGCAGAAAGCAGACCAGAACTGCGGCTCAAGAGCCCCAAGGGTCATATACCTGCCATCCTTAGTTTTATAAACATTATAACAGGCAAACCGGCCGTTCAACATTTCATTTGCCGGTTCAGGACTTGCTCCATCAGCAAAATACTTTCCGGCGGCCATGGATAACCAGGACATAGCGCCATCCATCATGGAAACATCTATATATTGCCCTTTCCCAATTTTTTGCCTTGCAATTACAGCGGCTAAAATAGAATACGCCGCGAGCATACCTCCACCACCAATATCAGCGATCTGTATTCCGGGCAGAACCGGCCTGCCATCCCTCGTACCGGTAAACCCTGTAATGCCGGCAATGGATAAATAGTTAATATCGTGACCGGCCTTCTTGACAAAGGGACCATCCTGACCATATCCGGAGATAGAACAAAAGATTATCTGCGGGTTGATTTCTCTGAGGACATCATATCCAAGCCCCAGTTTATCCATAACACCTGGCCGGAAACCTTCCAACACTACGTCAGCCTTCTTTACAAGGCCAAGAAAGATTTCCCTGCCTCGATCACTTTTCAAATTCAGGGTGATGCTTTTTTTGTTTCTGTTTACTGAAAGAAAAAAAGCACTTTCCTGTTTCAGTTTCGGCGGAAAATCCCTTAGATAATCCCCTTTCCCGGGTTCTTCCACTTTAATAACTTCAGCGCCAAGATCAGCCAGCATCATTGTACAATATGGACCCGGCAATAACCTCGATAAGTCAAGAATACGTAACCCCGATAATGCGCCAATTGCCATTTTTACTTCCTCCCAATGCGGCAAAGCCGCAAAATTTTAAATGTTGAATGTTGACAGTCTCGTAAAAAATCGGATTTCCCCTCCCCTGGTGAGAGGGGATAAAGGGGAGGGAGACATAACTACTTGAAATAGCGGTGTCCTCAGCCCTACCCTCTCCCATCAAGCGAGAGGGAGTTCTTGGACTTTTTACGAATGTATCAAATTTAAGGAATTGATATTTTGACACTCGTAACATGGTATCTCGTTATTGTTTTATTGATGGTTGTTGGAGCCATAGTGGGGAGTTTTCTTAATGTTTGCATCTTTCG
>DFBI01000108.1 GCA_002367335.1 Syntrophaceae bacterium UBA3084
CAGAGCTCCTGACGTTTCTGGAAATAATGAAGGAAAAGCCGGAAAATGTGGAGAAAGAGGGTGGCATACAGAAGGTTGCAGAAAATAAAAAACTGCCGCATATCATCCTGGATCAAAAGGTTTATGTTGTGACAGACAAAGATCGGCAAATCCTGTCTGGGTTGGACATTAAAGATGAGGAAGTTATCAAATATTTAGTGGGCGATGATGCGACTTCAGACGTAAGCATGGAAAAGGTCAAAGAGATGGCCGGGGATCCTGAGTGGATCTCCCGGATAATTCAGTCCGGCATGAAGCATGCTACGGGGGGGAAGGGGATTGTCCCGGACAGCGAGATATCTGAAAATGTTGTCCTTATGATTCGTGCCCTTGACAAAATTGCCGACGGGGTCGACAAAGAAAAAATATCCAGCCAGGTGGCGAAGACCATTGCAGGTATGGATATTGAAGTTATCAGCGCGGTCTTGATTCAAGGTATTGACGAATTGATTGGAGACGGAGTCTTTGATCAGATCGCTAACGAAATCGATGATGAAACATTTGAAGATGTTGTCGCCAACATCAGGCATGTGGGCGATAGAATTTCGGCCGGGGATGAAAAGTATATACATTCCGATATCGAGTCTGTCAGGCGAGCATATAAAAGTATGATGAATTCCGATAAAGGGCAGCGGGAAAGGGATAGGATTGAGGAAAAAATAGCCGGCGAAGAGAAAGCGGAAGAAGAAAAGATCGTTCAACTTAAAGATACTGTCGGCCATATTTTGAAGGGTGAAAAAGAATATTTTTTTGATGAACAGATGATGCAATCCCTGCCCGGCACTACCGAACAGCTTTTTGTCAAGAAGGAAAATGAAACGGTTGAAGGTATAATTGACAAGTTGAGTGATGGGCTTCTCAGCAAGAACGCAGAAGTGCGTGTTCAGGCATCGGAGGCTTTATCTCGCATTATCGGGAGTTTAACTGTTGCACAGCGAACAGATATGGTAAACAGAATTTCGGGCAGGTTAGTTGATTGGATAAAAATTGAAACCACCGTGACTCCTGCCTACAAAAAAATCTGCAGTGAGTTAAAAGACCTGGCTCAAACGATGATAAGAGATAAACAGTTTGCTGAATGCGAGCCCATACTGGATGTTTTTAATATGATACATTATGGAAAAGTTGAAAAAATTAAAGAGATTCAAGGTATATCGGGTGATGTGTTACGAGAAATAGCCACAGAAGAGATATTGGACATACTCTTTGATGAATTTGAGACAAATAAACAGAACAGACTGGGGGATGCGGGTCTCAATCTGTCTCGATTGGGGACAACACCTTTGAATCGCTTGTTAGAAATACTGTTAGAAAGCCCGGATAGCGCTGAACGCATTCGAATCTTGAAAATTGTTTCTGAGATCGGACACGTTGCGGTACCTGTCCTGACAGAGCGAATTAAGGAAGATGAGCCCTGGTATTTCATACGTAATTTAGTGTACCTGATAGGTAAAGTAGGCGGAGAAAACCAGGCAAAACTCCTGGGGCCGTTTCTGGCTGACGAACAGCCTCAGGTTCGTGAAGAAACTCTGAAAAGTATTTACAGAGTAGGAGGAAAATACCGGGCAAACATTTTCCTGTCAGCTTTATCTATGGTTGATAATCAAATAAAAATCGGTATTGTAGATATGTTAGGTTCCATTAGAGACACCGATTCTGTACGTCCTCTCCTGGAATTACTAAAATCAAAACCACTTATTGCCTCGAAGGGAAGAAACGAACTGGAAGAAAAGATCTGTGTCGCTTTGGGTAACATAGGAAGTCAGGAAGCGATTCCGACACTACTGGCAATTAGCAAACGAAAGGGTTTTTTAAGCATAAAACGTTATAATACAAAGGTAACAGTAGCTGCCGGTAAAGCTTTAGCAGCCATAAGGAGTGAGCAGTCTGAAGAAGATAACAGAAAACATCGTTAAAGATTCCTCTTTAATTTTACCCCATACCCTTCGCATGATTGCGTGGGAAGTAACACGGAGATGTAATCTTTCATGCTTACACTGCAGGGCTTCCTCGGAACACGGGCCTTATGAAGGGGAATTTACGACAAGTCAATGTTTTAAACTTCTTGATGACATAGCGGCATTCAGCAAACCTGTGATTATCCTGACCGGAGGTGAGCCATACCTTCGTGATGATATCTTTGAAATCGCTTCCTACGGGGATCGGAAAGGCTTGCGCATGGTGCTGGCAACCAACGGCACCCTTGTTACCGATGAAATTGCAGGAAAAACAAGGGAATCAGGAATCAAAAGGGTCAGCATCAGTATTGACGGTTCCAGCGCTGAGAATCACGATGCATTTCGAGGTGTGCCAGGCGCATTCGATGGTTCTATGGTGGGTATTAAGGCCTTTAAAAGGGCTGGCGTAGAATTTCAGATCAATACAACAATAACCCGTCTCAATCTGGATCAGATTGAAGATATTTTTAAACTGACAATAGATCTGGGCGCTGCAGCCCACCATATCTTCCTTCTGGTCCCAACCGGTCGCGCCAGGGAAATGGCGGATCAGGAGATATCGCCGGAAGATTACGAGAAAACCCTGGAATGGTTTTATGAACAGAGCCTAACATGCCCGCTCCAACTGAAGGCCACCTGTGCCCCCCAGTATTACCGGATTTTCCATCAGAGAAAAAAAGACCGGACGAAAGAACTGGAAAACATGGAGAAACCACTACATTCAATGACGAGAGGCTGTATGGGGGGAAGTTCATTCTGTTTTATTTCAAATACCGGACAGGTACAGCCATGTGGTTTCCTTGAGATTGACTGCGGCCAGCTTAAAGAAAAGAATTTTGAAGATATCTGGAACAATTCACCTGTCTTTCACGATTTGAGGGATCTCAGACTATATAAAGGAAAGTGCGGACGTTGTGAGTTCATAAAAGTATGCGGGGGATGTCGCGCCCGTGCCTATGAAATTACGGGAGATTACCTTGCCGAGGAACCATATTGTATTTATGAACCAGGGGATAGGGTGCAGTGATCAGTGGTCAATGATGAGTAAGTTGTCTTGATCAGATACAAATTTTACCTTGAACCTTTTACCTTTGCCTTGCCATGGACGAAACAGACAGAAAAATTCTTAATATTATCCAAACCGATTTTCCTGTAGCAGCAGAACCGTTTAAGGTTCTCGGAGAAAAAGTTGGCATTAGCGATGATGAGGCGCTGGAGCGTATCAGGAAACTTAAAAAAGATGGAATCATACGCAGGATAGGAGCAGTATTTGATAGCGGGAAACTTGGATTCGCAAGCACCCTCTGTGCTGCAAGAGTTCCGAAAAAGAAAATCAAGGAATTTGTTGATATCGTTAATTCATATCCCGGTGTCACCCATAATTACAGAAGGAACCACGAGTACAATGTCTGGTTTACCTTTATTGCTCCAACCGAAGTTGAAATCGAAAAATCCCTGAAAGAAATCAGCGATAAAACCGGTGTTTCAGATATCCTCAATATGCCCGCCAAAAGAAAATTCAAGATTGATGCCAGCTTTGAGCTGTAGTGAGGTCACATCTTAAATATTAAGTATACGCTTTTTAATTTCCGACAAGGGGGGACGTCCCCTTTCTTTTTACTATTTTCGTTCAAACGCTGATAGACCTTGAACCTTTCGCCTTGAACCTTTTCCCTTTGCGGCTTTGCCGCATTAGTTACGTGACATAAGATGATGCACCATTCTGTCCAGGCCATCCAGTGTAAGTTCATACATGGGAAATATCTGTCTCATAATATCAACAGTCCAGGCACCCCACTCTCTCTTTTCCGCAGGATTTATCCAGGCGGAATGAGGAAATGTCCCGGCCAGAAACTGCAGATTTTCAATACTCGGCCTGCTTCTCCTCTTTTCGAGATAAATAAACCCGTTTTTATTCATCAGTTCATATGGAGCCATACTTGCGTCACCGACAATAATGAGTCTTGTTTCGGGATCTTTATTGATAAAATCAATAGTTTTTTCCGGTTTCGTGCGCCTGCGAGGATCTAACCAGACCTCATCGTAAATTGTATTATGAAAGTAATAAACTTTTAGATCCTTGAACTGGGCTCTTACATAATTGAAGAGGGTTTGAACCAGGTAAATATATGGATCCATTGACCATCCACCATTATCAATCATTAGGATGACCTTGATCCGGTCCCGAAGGCGACGGCTATAGACAATCTCGATTTCTCCGCCGTTTCGTATGGTTTCATAGATCGTTTTATCCACATTGACGACATCCTTAGGCCCTGCCGGCACCATACGGCGCAAACGTTTCAAGGCTTCTCCCATTTGAGACTGGTTAAGGGGTCCCTCTTGGGAATAATCCTTATACCTCCGGTCCATGGCCACTTTTATAGCCGATTTGTTGCGTGATATACCACCGACACGCATACCTCCCGGATGATAACCTGAATGGCCTACCGGCGAAGTACCTCCGGTGCCGATCCATTTGTTTCCACCATGATGGGCTTCAGCCTGTTCTTTCAAACGGTCAAAGAAATACTGAATCAGCTCATCCGGCGTTAACTGTTGAAGTTTTTTCTCGTCTATACCAAGAGCGGCAGCCATATCAGCGGGATTTTTCAACCATTCTTCCAGCATGGCTTTCGCTATTTCCGTAATTTCTTCATCGTCGGGTTCTACAAGTTCTACACCCTGGAAAGCGTGCGCAAATATCTGATCATACATATCGAAGTAACGTTCGCTTTTGACAAGTATGGAACGTGCAACCGTGTAAAAATCCTCCAGCGAACGAATTAACCCCGTAGAAAGGGCCTTATGTAACCTGAGAAACGAGGTGGGTGTTACAGGAACACCTTTTTCTCTCAGGGTATAGAAAAAATCAATAAACAATGTGACTCTCCTGAAGCGGCAAAACCGCAAAGGCAAAAGGTTCAAGGTTCAAGGTTAAAGATTTTTCCTTGTTCCTTGAGCCTTGTATCTTGTTTTTCACCGTTAACATCAATTTCTGCGCGAAAAAATGCAGTTACTGAGGATAAAAACTCTAATCTAAAAGGATCGGGTAATGTTCTGGGCCGCAATTTGCATATCGGAACTTTTTTTATAGAGAACTCCCAGATAAGGAACCTCACCCTGATGAAGCTTTGAAATATTAAAATCGGGGTCCGCCTTCAATGCCCTGATCCAGTTGATAAGTTCCCGGGTAGCCGGTTTTTTCTCAATGCCGTCAAATCTCCTCAGGTGATAAAATGTCTCAATGCAGGCATCAATCATTTTTTCCTGCAGGTTTGAAAAGTGAACATCTATAATACTCCGCATCATCGGAGGATCAGGAAACGCAATATGATGAAAATTGCAGCGGCCCAGAAAAGGATCAGACAAATCCTTCTTGGCGTTGGACGTAATGATAACAACGGGCCGGTTTTTGGTACGGACTGTGTTATCAACTTCTATAATATCAAACTGCATCTGGTCGAGAATGTCCAGCATATCATCCTGAAAATCCGTGTCGGCCTTATCAATTTCATCTATCAGAAGGACTGTCCGGACATCAGCGACAAAGGCCTGTCCTATTTTCCCCATTTTTATATACTCTTCAATATGACTTACATTCCTGTCGGAGTCTCCGAAACGGCTGTCATTCAAACGCGTTAACGTATCATATTGATAAAGAGCATCGACCAGTTTCATGCTTGATTTCACATTCAATACGATAAGAGGCATTTTAAGGCTTTCTGCGATAGCATAAGCCAGCATGGTTTTCCCCGTTCCCGGTTCTCCCTTAAGAAGAAGAGGCATCTCAAGAGCTATTGAAACATTCACAATTTTTGCCAGTTCATTATCCAGTACGTATCTTGAAGCCCCACGAAACTTATTCAGCGAATTTTCCTGATTCATCATGTCACCTTTATTATAAATGAACTACCCCACAGCAAGTTGCCTGGAGTAATCCGTAAAATCTGTGGATTAAAAAACAATCGTCTCCTTCTGAATTCTAAATTAAGGATAAAGATTCTAACCGCTCTACCATGTATTACATAAACGCTATATGTCTCTCGTCCACAGCGATGCCATGGAAGGACCGCCCCCTACACAAAGAGAAGCTCCACCCACAGTCAAGTTCAGCCTTTCAAGTTCATAATACAATGATACTACAATACGCAACCCAGTACATCCCACGGGGTGTCCCAAGGCAATTCCTGAGCCGTTATGGTTTACCTTTTCAAGGTCCAGCCCAATGCCAAACTCTTCCTTGAGCATTCTCCCAACACCCAGCCATTGAGACGCAAATGCCTCATTGATTTCCCAATACTCTATATCCTCAAATTTCATGCCTGCCTGTTTGAGACATTTTGGTATAGAAACGGCGGGGCCCAGTCCCATTACTTTGGGATCAACGCCTTCACCACATATATTGATCAATTTCATCAGCGGTTTTATCCCCAGCTCTTCTGCTTTATCCTTTGACATAATTATTACGGCCGCGGCCGCATCATTGAGCCCGGAAGCATTGGCCGCAGTAACAACACCATCTTTTTTAAATGCGGGCCGGAGTTTACCCATGGCTTCAAGATTAGCATCCGGTATCATATGCTCATCCGTGTCATATATCTTGACACCCTTTTTAGATTTGATTTCGACCGGGACAATCTCACGTTTAAAGATACCCTCTCGAACCGCCTTTGTAGCTCGTGTGTGGCTTATAAGGGCTAATTGGTCGCATTCCTGACGGGTAATACCATATTTTTCGGCCACGTTTTCAGCGGTAATTCCCATGTGACCGGGAACCAGTTCATCAACCAACCCATCATGAAGCATTGCGTCTTCAATCATTCCAGGACCCATTCTGTATCCTGTCCTGCCTTTCGGAATCATGTATGGTGCATTCGTCATGCTTTCCACACCGATGACCAGACCGATGTCCGTTTTACCTAACATAATGTTCTGAGCAGCTATTTCCAAAGCTCTCATGCCGGATGTACAATTCTGGTTAATATTGACAGCTCCGCTCCTGTGGGGAAGTCCTATATTCATTGCAACATTCCGCGCCGGCAACGACCCACCCATGTGTGGGAAAACCTGTCCCATACAGCATTCATCAATAATATCCGCAGGAATTCCCGCTCTCTCAACGGCTGCCTTGCCCGTAGTTACGGCCAGATCCCCGGCCGGCACATCTTTCAAACTTCCCAGAAATTTCCCGATTGCTGTACGGCAAGCAGATACAATAACTACATCTTTCATATAATCCTCCCTGTTTATTTTCTTTTAGTCTTTATATTATCAAAGCATCATTACATATCAAATTGATATTGCGCCGTCCGATAACACAAAATTACTGAAAAGTAAAATGCAAAAAAAATCTATTGCAAAAGTTGCAAAAAAGGAATAAGAAACACAGGAACATTGTCGGCTCGTGCGAATATTGCATCGCAAGGCCTCCCCCCCCCATTTTCGTGTGAAAAGTGAAAGAATAATGATTACGGAAAAGAAATTGAGTTATCGCTGGGTAATATTTTCGATATTTGTTGTATCCCATCTTGTTATATCACTTGCAGGTTTCGGATGGGGTCCCCTGGCGCCTTTCTTAAAAAAGGCAATGGCGCTTAATTCTACCCAGATAGGCCTTATATCTTCGTCTTTCTACTTCGCCGCAGCGATCTCGGCCTTTCCGGCCGGCATTGCAGTAGATCGTTATGGGGTAAAGAAAGGCATTTTTTTCTGGCTTGGATTTACGGGTATCACTTTGTTTTTCTTGAGTTTTATCAAGGTTTATATTGTTTTTCTGATTTTTTCCGCAATTGCGGGTATTGGATACGCTGCAGGCAATCCCGTTGCCTCTAAAGGACTCTTTCTATGGTTCGATCAAAAGACACGGGGAACTGTATTCGGAATAAAGCAGGCTGCCATCACTGTAGGCGCCGCAATAGCAGGAGTATTGGTTATTTATCTTTGCGAAAGGATCGGCCCGTTTTCATCCATAAGAATCATCAGCCTTGCTATTATATTAATGATGGTATTCGCCGTCTTTTTTTATCATAATCCAAATGAAGAATCGGTTATTCCGGATACAGGTTCTCCAAAAAACGTATTAAGGATACTTGATTTCAGAGCAATTCTTAACAACACACCGTTACTGCTTGTATCATTATATATGGCAGTGCTCGGGTTGGCTCAAGGTGTTATTTCAACATTCCTGATCCTCTATATAAATGAAAGACTGGGCTATTCATTACTTGCCGCAGGTTCTTTTTTATCAATGTTGATGATTGGCGCAGCAGCGGGCAGAAGCCTATGGGGAATAGTAAGTGATCGTCTTTTTAATGGAAACCGCAAACCGGTTTTGAATATTATATCCGTGATTGCGGCAGTGAGCATTACCATACTCGCATTCTGGAACAGCGTCTGGCCCGGCTGGCTGCTGATGATTGTTGTAATTATTACAGGAATGTCGTGTATCGGCTGGAATGGCATTTGTCTGGTCACAGTTTCTGAGATCAGCGACAGCGACAAGACCGCCTCTTCCATTGGATTAGCTTCTACCGTTGGATGGGCGGGGCTTTTCATTGGTCCGATAGTTTTTGGGAGTCTGACTGATAATTTTGGTTACTTTTATGCCTGGTTTTTTGTTGCTGTCATTTGTGTCTTGTCACTGATTTTATCGATTTATCTCCCGATGAAAAAAAGCATTTAGGATCACATCCGAAATGACAAGTAAATATCTACCGGCAGAGCC
>DFBI01000133.1:0-12227 GCA_002367335.1 Syntrophaceae bacterium UBA3084
GAATGCGCCCGCTAAAGAAAAAACCAAAGGAACACCTGTTAAGGCCAGTTTCAAAAGACTGCCCGTGAATTTGAGGTTATTTATTATCGTATCCTCACTATTTGCAATGGGTCATTTCGGATACGCCTTTTTACTGTTAAGAGCGAAGAACATAGGATTGGCGGATCATACGGCGATCCTTCTGTATGTGTTATTTTACATTGTTTACACGTTGTGTTCCATTCCTTCAGGAATACTGTCTGACAGGTTCGGGAGAAAACCGGTTTTGATTGCAGGTTATCTGTTATTTGCTGCTACATCCCTCGGGATGATGTTCACTTCGAGTATTTACAGTATTCTGATATTTTTCGTCATTTATGGAATATTTTATGCCCTCATCGATGGGGTTCAAAGGGCCTTCGTAGTCGATTTAGCACCGAAAAATCTGAGAGCAACCGCATTGGGTACGTTTCATGCGGCCATAGGAATAGTGGCGCTTCCGGGCGGATATATTGCCGGGATGCTGTGGGACAAGATAAATCCGGAAGCAACATTTCTGTATGGTTTTATTCTCGCCGTTCTTTCAACAATCATGTTCATTTTTGTAAAAGAATATAAGATTTGAAGACTCACGCAAAGTCGCAGAGGATTTCTTCCTTATTCTTTGCTGTCTTCGCGTCTTTGCGTGAAAATTTTAGAGGCAGGCTATATCAACAACGTTTCAACTTAAATGCGAAAGAGAAAAAAATTGTAAACAAATATGTCGATTTGTTCGTCTATTACTGTAAAAACTCGAAAGGAGAATTTTAGATGAAGAAATTCGGCACGATGTTGGCAATTTCGGTGATTGTTTTCGGTTTTGTATGCGCGGAGGCAGCTTTTGCGGGGAAAATCGGCAAGCGTCAGGTTAACCAGCAGAAGAGAATCTGCCAGGGAGTCAAGAGCGGCGAGTTAACCTGCCGTGAAACCCGCGCTCTCGAACGAGAACAATACAATGTACAGAAATGCAAAGCAAAGACATTCAAGGATGGCAAGGTTACACCAAAGGAACGTAACCGCTTGAAAAAAAGACAGAATCATGCGAGCAAACACATTTACAAAATGAAACACAACAATATCACACGGTAGAGCAGTAGACAGGTACCCGCGGAACGGGTAGAATAAATATGTTATGACCCAGAAGGATCAAAAACAATACAACGTCTCGACCTATGGTACCGCTTCTCACATACCTTTTCTGGTGGAGAAAGCCAGAGACGGCAGCAGAGGCGCCTTTGAAGATCTTGTGGATCTTTTCCAGGAAGATCTTTTCCGCATGGTTTACTATCGAACACGGTCCCGCATGGATGCAGAGGATATTGCTCAGGATGTTTTTATTCAGGCATTCAAAAACTTGTCGAAATTGAGGGAGACTAACCGGTTCAGAGGGTGGCTTTTCAGCATTGCTCTGAACCGGATTCACGATTTCCACCGGAAGAAAAAATTCTGGAGCTTGTCAGGAACTTCCGATAGCGACAATAAGACAGATCAACCTGATTCGGAAATCCATGTAAATCCGGAAGCTCTGGATAATCTGGTGAAAAAGGATTTCTGGAAACGTATCGGATCATTTCTGGATAAATTGCCGCGCATGGAAAAGGAAGTGTTCATATTGAGATTCATGGATCATTTGAGCATAAAGGAAATATCCCTGGTTTTGAAAAAACACGAGAGCACTGTCAAAACCCACCTGTATCGGGCTCTTGAAAAATTCAGAGCATGTCGTGAAATAATACAGTTACTTGAGGAGGAAAAAGGTGAGTTCACATAAAGCGTTTCATCTGAGTGAAGATCAGATCCTCCGGGCTTTGGTGGATGAATCTGATCTGTCAGAATCAATGCGGGAGCACTTATCCACGTGTCCTTCGTGTCGTGCACGCAGGGAACGACTGGAGGAGGATCTCGGGTGTCTGGGTCGGATGGCTGAACGGTTTGCCCCGTCGCCGGAGAAACGTATTTCGTTGCCTGAGAAATACCCGGCAAGCACTGCTCGCTGGTTCTGGAACTGGCGGACCGCTTTCGGAACGGTGGTGATGGCAACACTCGTCATAGTCATTGTGTGGTCATCCGTCCTCTTCAGGACGATACCGGAAACAGGAACAATCATATCCATCGAGGAACCCTGGGCAACGGACGGGTTAATGGCGGAAGTGAGTGTCCTTTCGGAAAATGTATTACCCCCCGTATATCTGGATTTAACCGGGGACTCCGATACGGGTTTTGATGAAGAGTTTATTGAATTTGTCGTTCCAACCGTTGAAAATATTTCCTCACATTACGATTCAAAGATAAAAGGAGGTTTATTATGTTACGAAAATTATCGAGTGTAGTAATATTGTTTGTTCTGGTTATTTTACCCGCCATTGCCCTGGGAGCACAGGGTATGCCCTCGGGAAAATGGTGGCATAATCCGCAGGTTTCCAAACAAATGAACCTGAATAAAGACGAAATACGCAGGCTGGATGAAAGTTTTGTAAAAAGCCAGCGTAAACTCATTGATCTGAAGAGCAATCTGGAGAAACAGCGTTTTGAGCTCGAAAATCTTCTTGAAAAGAAAACGCTGAATGAATCTGCGGTTATGGAACAGTTCAAAAAGATGGAAAGCTCAAAAAACCGTCTCTCCACCGAATATTTCAGATTTCTGTTACAGGTAAGAAAGATTCTCGGCTTTGAACGTTATCAGGATCTAAAAATGAAGTACAAAACGTTTCGCCAGCAGAAAAAACTCCGGCTACAGAAACATCCGGGCGCTAATCCAGGTCAAAGGAAATAGGTTAGCCCTCTTCCCTTATGAAATTGATAGCGTTTTTGAAGATAAATAATCCCACACCATCCTCGGGAAGACTTTCTCTTGTCCAGCGAGGATGGTTGGTATAATGGAGATATGCCTCCGGATGGGGCATAAGGCCGAATATTCTCCCCGTCTCATTACAGATTCCGGCGATGGCATCGACGGAACCATTGGGATTCTGAGGATAATCCATTACCGCTTCTTCGTAATCCTCCCGACTGTATTGTATGACAATCTGATTGTTTTTCTGCAATTTTTCTAATACGGCTTCACTTTCCAGAACTATCTTGCCCTCACCGTGCCTCACAGACAGATACATTCCGTTGATGTCCTTTGTAAAGACGCATGGAGAGTTGCTGTTTACCTTGAGGTAAACCCATCGATCCTCAAATTTTCCGGAATCGTTAAAGGTCAGTGTAATGTTCCGGGTGGTGTAGTCGCCGGCGAATGCGGGAAGTAATCCCAATTTTACCATAAGTTGAAAACCGTTACAGACGCCGAGTATCAGTTTTCCGGCATTGATAAACCTTACAAGCTGTTCGTAAAGCTTTTCACCGCTGTTCCGAACTTTCGCATGAATAATCCTGTTTGCCGCCGCCTTTGCGCCTCCCAGGTCATCGCCGTCAAGGAATCCCCCCGGAAGATTGAGAAAATGATAATCATCCAGTCGTTTTTCTCCGTAGAGCAGTTCGCTGATGTGAACAATATCCACTTCGTCGGAACCTGCAAGTCTGCATGCATGAGCCATTTCCATTTCACAGTTCGTTCCGTTTCCCGCAATCACGATCGATTTTACCTTCTTTGTCATCTTTAGCTGTTCTCCAATGTTTAATGCCCTTTTCGTGTTTTCGTCATTTCGGATTTTGTGATAAGTACTTAAAAATTCAGGGGCTTCTGCCATACCCGTTTCAGTTCACCAATATTTTCTTCGACAATTGTATTTCCATGGATGCCGATAATGGTAAAAGTGTCACCGGGAGTGACACTGCCTACTTTCCGGATAATGCTGCCTTCCATAATTTCCTCGAATTTGTCCTTTGCCTTCGGTGAAATAGTCACCACGAATCTGCTCTGGGATTCGGAGAAGAGGAGGTAATCATTTCTTTCAATACCCTTAGCAGGGACAAGAGAAAGATCTGCAGTAATCCCGAATCCTCCGGAAAAGGCCGTCTCGACAAGGGCGATACCGAGGCCTCCGTCGGAACAGTCATGACATGAGGCCACCAGACCTTTTTTGATCGCCTTGCTCAATGCGTCGTAAAGTTTTTTTGCTTTCAGGGCATGGACTTTCGGCACGTTATTCCCGATATATCCATTCAGGGCAAACCATTCGGACCCTCCGAGCTCATTATATGTTTCACCCAGGACATAAACCATATCCCCTGCTTTTTTTGCATCCATGGTGACGGCTTTTCTCACGTCTTCCATCTTTCCCATTGTGGAAAACAGAAGAGTGGGAGGAATCGAAATCTTGGTATCTCCTATGATGTAATCGTTTTTCATGCTGTCTTTCCCGGAAATACACGGCACTCCATAGATTTTTGTGTAATCGTAAAGGGCCTGGTTTGCCCTGACAAGCTGTGCCAGTTTATACTGACCGTCAGGCGTCTTTTCAGATTCTACGGGGTCACACCAGCAGAAATTGTCGATGCCGGCCATTCTTTCAAGCGATCCTCCGACGGCGACAGTATTCCTGACGGCTTCGTCTACGGCACACGCGGCCATGTGATACGTGTCAATATCGCTGTAACGGGGACAGATGCCGTTTGCGATGACAACCCCTTCAAAAGATTCCAGTATGGGCCTGATCACCGCGGCGTCGCTCGGGCCGTCATTTGCTACTCCAACAAGAGGTTTGATCACGCTTCCCCCCTGTACCTCATGATCGTATTGCCTTACGACCGATTCTTTACTGCAAATATTTAATCGTGAAAGCATTTCTTCCAGGGCAAGTCCCATATCCTCGGGGTCGGGAAAATCGGGTTCTTCATGTCGGGGGGGTATCCATTTTGCGTTCAACCGCATCCGGGGAAGCCCTTCGTGAAGAAAATCCATATCGAGGCAGGCAACCGTTCTGTCACCATAAAGGACGTGGAATTTTCCCGAATCGGTAAAGGTGCCGAGGACTGTAGCTTCCACATCCATTTTCCCGGCCAGGGAAAGAAATTCGCCGACCTTTTCGGGATCTACTGCAAGACTCATTCTTTCCTGAGCCTCTGAAATGAGAATCTCCCAGGGTTTGAGACCGGCGTATTTCAAGGGAGCTTTACTGAGATCGAGCTTGCAACCACCGGACAATGTGGCCATCTCTCCGACGGAAGAAGAAAGACCGCCGGCGCCATTATCCGTAATGGTCCTGTAGAGTCCCCTGTCTCTTGCGATAAGAAGAAAATCCGTCATCTTCTTCTGGGTTATGGGATCACCGATCTGGACGGCCGTGACGGGCGAACCTTCGTGCAGCTCTTCTGAAGAGAATGTGGCGCCGTGAATTCCGTCCTTTCCTATCCTTCCCCCCGTCATAATGATTACATCACCGGGAATAATCTCTTTTGTATGTGTGAGTTCTCCAAGGATACGGGCAGGCATGGTACCTCCCGTTCCGCAATAGACAAGAGGTTTCCCCAGATATCTCTCATCGAATACGATACAGCCGTTGACGGTTGGAATGCCGCTTTTGTTCCCGCCATGTTCTACACCTTCCCTCACACCTTCGTAGATTCGTCTGGGATGAAGAATTCTTTTGGGAAGTGGCTTTGAATAAAATGGTGATGCAAAGCAAAAGACATCGGTGTTGAAGATCAGTTTCGACCCTTTTCCCGTCCCGAAGGGATCACGGTTGACACCGACGATCCCCGTCAGAGCGCCACCATACGGATCAAGGGCTGACGGTGAATTATGTGTTTCCACCTTGAAAACAAGATTGTAATCGTTGTTGAATTTAATAATGCCGGCATTATCGACAAAAACGGAAAGGCACCAGTCATCCGTTCCCAGGCTTTCCCTGATTTCCCTTGTAGATGCCTTGATATAACTGTTAAAAAGGGAATCGACGACCGTCTTTCCCCCTTTTTCATCCTCATAGTTTATAATGCCGTTGAATATCTTGTGTTTACAGTGTTCGGACCAGGTCTGAGCGAGAGATTCCAGTTCGACATCCGTAATTTTCTCATCAAGATTCACCTTTACCCTTTCGTTCAACACCGACTCATCAGTTAAATAATCCCGGATGACCTTCATCTCTTCGACAGTCAGGGCAAGAACCCTGTCATTACTGATCCCCTGAAGTTTCTCATCACTTACATTGAGATTAATTGTTTCCGTTTTTGCGTCGTCCTCAATAATCACCCGGGGTACATAAGGCTGGATTCCCTCCGCGGGATTCCATTCCCGACCATCAATAATCATATAATGCTGAATAAGCTCATTAGCCAAAAGTCCCGAAGCTATTTGCTCAGCGCCCTCCTTACTGATTTTTCCTCTGATGACGTACTGTCTTGATGTATAAACGCTGACACCATCTTTCAAGTTCTCCCCAAGAAACAACTCGATGGCCTCTCTTGCTGTCTTCCCCACATTATCCGTTACCCCCGGCTTAAACCCTACTTCTATCAGCCATGTAAAACCATCTGCTAGGCTCCTGTTTATGGCATATTGCTGCATAACAGGATCGGAGAGGGGACCCGCCGCGATTTTTCGCAGATCTTCTTCGACTATATTCCCATCTATGGTATAGACTTCAACAGTTTGGACTTCTTCAACGTCAATACCAAGCTGCTCGATTATTTTTTTTCCCGTCTTTTCCCCGAGGACATCTCTTATGCCATCCTTAAAGCCAACTTCTATTCTGTAAACCATGTTCTTTCTTAACCTCTTTGATTCATGAGGGCGAAAGGCTATGGGGGTTCAAAGCTCAAAATTGTTTTTTTGCTTTAATCTTTTGCCTTGATGGTCTCGTAAAAAGTCGGTCTTTTACCCTTTTGTCATTCCCGTGAAAACGGGAATCCAGTCTTTCCAACTGCTTAGCCCTTTGTGGATTCCCATTTTCACGGAAATGACAGACTTTTTACGAATGCTTTAACCTTTTACCTTTTACCTTTTGCCTTTAACCCTTAACCTTTTGCCTTTCACCTGTCCCTTATCTGTTATTTCCGCAGGTCATATTTAATCATTTTCAGTTGAAGGCCTTTCCTGCTGAGTCCTAATTGCAAAGCTGCCCTACTCACATTACCATCACACTCTTCCAGAACCCTGGCGATCATCTGCCTTTCAATTTCTCCTGTTTTGCTTTTAATGATATCTTTGAAAGACTCCCCGGTTTTCATCGAATCAGCGGTCTGTATTACACTTTCGGATAATTTGATTTCCGGCGGAAGATCCCCTGTTCTTATTATGTCATCTTGTGCAAGTAATACAAGTCTCTCGACCAGGTTTTCCAATTCCCTGATATTCCCAGGCCAGTGATAATTGAGAAGCATTTCTCTGACCGTTGAATCAATTACTTGTATATTCCGGTTCAATTTCTTGTTGAATTTATCTACAAAATAATCAGTCAGGACGGGAATGTCTTCTTTTCTTTCTCTTAACGAAGGAATATGAACAGGTAAAACATTTAATCTGTAATACAAATCTTCGCGGAATCTCTTTACTTTTACATCCTGGTAAAGATCTCTGTTGGTTGCCGTAATCAACCTCACATCAACTTTGATTGTGCGTAATCCCCCTACCCTTTCAAATTCCTGATCCTGAATAACCCGAAGTAGTTTTACCTGCATATCCTTTGGCAGTTCTCCGACTTCATCAAGGAAGATGGTCCCCTTATGAGCGAGTTCAAACCTGCCCGGCTTTCTGTTGATAGCACCGGTAAATGCCCCTTTTTCATATCCGAAAAGCTCACTTTCCAGCAGGTTTTCCGCAATGGCCGCACAGTTGATTTTGATGAAAGGATCATTTTTGCGGGGACTGTTCCTGTGAATGGCATTAGCAATAAGTTCCTTCCCCGTGCCTGTCTCTCCCGTGATAAGAATTGTAGTTGTCATCGGTGCCACTTTTTTAATGACATCATAAATCTTCATCATCTTCTTGCCGGTGCCTATGATGTCATAGTGCTCTATTTCGTCGGTACCCGGAATCAAGTCGTCTTCGCTCAGCGAATGGGTCTTAAAAGCCTTGCGGATAATGTTTTTCAAGTCTTGCTGTTCAAAGGGTTTTGTAATGTAATCAAACGCGCCTTTTTTCAGGGCCTTAACCGCTGTTTCCACGGTGCCATGGGCGGTAATCATAATAACAGGTATGGAAGGATAATCCTTGACAACCCTGGCCAGAAGTCCGAGTCCGCCGAGCTTCGGCATTTTCAGGTCGGTAACGATAACAGCCACGTCATCATCACGCAAAACCTGAAGCGCTTCAAGCCCGTCAGGTGCCGTGGCAACTTCATAGCCCTCTTTTTTGAGCGTGGTCTCCAGCACGAGGAGCATATTTGGTTCGTCATCAACTACTAATATCTTTTTCATGATGTCCGGGTTGCAGGTTTCAAGTTTCAGGTTACAAGTTTCAAGTTAATGGTATTTAACTTGAGCGATCTTATTATTAATCACCACGAAGAACACGAAGATAATTCGAGTCATTCGTGGTAAAAAAAGATCACTGTGAGCTTCTCTGGGCGTCATTAAGATAATGACATAGAATTGTTACTAACTATTATGGGATGCAGCACCGGCTGTCAAGGTGAATCAGATTGTTATCTGGAATGCTGTTCCCTGTCCGGGAGTCGACTTCACATGAATATGGCCGCCGTGGTTCTTGACAATTCTCTTACAAATGGGCAGGCCAAGACCTGTGCCTTTTTTCTTCGTAGTAAAGAACGGTTTAAAAATCGCTTTTAGAGCTTCCTTATCAATTCCGTGGCCTGTATCGCGAATTGTAACCCCTACTCTGTTACTCCCATTATTTTCAATTCGGGATGTTGTAAAACTCAAAGTACCACCATCAGACATTGCTTCCATCCCGTTTAACGCCACATTAAGGATAACTTGAATCATTTGTTCCCCGTCCACTTTGATATCCGGCAAATCCGGGGATAGATTTTCTTTAATCGTAATATTCTCCGGAAGATTTGTTGCCTTAATCAGGGAGATAACCTTCTTGATGATACGGTTTATATCCTGGTTTTCTGCATGCATTTCATAAGGTTTTGCATAATTCAGGAATTGAGATACAACAGTATTCAATCTATCTGTTTCTTCGATAATGATCTCAAGAAGTCTGGGATTTTCCGTAGTATCCACTTCTTTAAGGTACTCAGCGGCGCCTTTGATAGAACCAAGCGGGTTTCGTATCTCGTGAGCAAGACCTGTTGCCATTTCCTCAAGAAGAGCTACATTTTTTCTTTCCACCTCGTCGTCAATTGAATAAAGAGAGGCTGAAAAATCTTTTTTGTCAAAAAAGAAATAACTGAATATTTGTTTCAAGATCATTTTGAGAGGGTCGATAAAAATTACAATGAGGAAAGATGCCATAAAGACACTTGTAAACGGAAGTTTTGGCCTTTCACCAAACAAATCGATTACGACATAAAATACAACAGTTGCAAATAATATAACGAAAAAAATAAGGAGAGTCCTCAGCATGATTTCATACAATTCCGGAATATCCGTATGGGTTATAATAATGAAAAGGAAATAAATAAGAGCGGCGAGGGCTATGTCAGACAGTGCAGGAAATCCATAGCCATAGTAGTTTAACACATCGGAAAGACTAAGGACGACGATCGCAATACAGGCAATTGCTACATAGACCAGCCTTTTCTTTTCAGCGCCTGAAGGTTTTCCCATAATTTGGCGGACAAGGGCAGTGAAACAGTAAATCAGGACAAGACCGCAATAGATGTAAAGGAAAACATTCAGGTCATTCCATTGTAATAACGGAGTAAAAAGTGATGCAATAATCGAAAGGCTAACAGCAATAGTTATTGTGATGTCTCGCCTGAATAGACCGGCCTGGCTGCGGAGTAAATAACGGCTGAATATAATGAGAAGAGGTGGAATTGAAAGGATACCCAGGTAATGGATAATTTTCCAGAAATCAGTATGAAAAATTCCATAAGAAAAAATACCGATTTTTTCAAGAAACAAAGCAGAACATATAATAGCAAAGGAAAGATGAAGGGGATTTTTCTTTCTTCCGGTAATGAGAACAATAGAAATAGCCAGACTAATTATCGCTGCTACAAAAGTTTCCATAATTTATGGCCCCGGCTGAAGATTGGGCAAAAAACCCATTTCTGGATGGGCGCTAAGTTAGCTTTTCCCTTACCACATCGGCGATTTGTTCGCAGTACTTTTCTGTTTCTTCCCCGGTAGGCCCCTCGACCATGACGCGACACATATTCTGTGTTCCTGAATATCGAACAAGAACTCTCCCTTTATTGCCGAGTCTTTCCTCCGCTATCTTAATGACATTAACAATTTCCGGGACTGTGGATAAGTCAGGTTTTGTCCTGACATCAATGTTAATGAGTTTTTGGGGAAACACCTTTATGATTTTGGCTAGTTGTGACAGGGGTTTTTGTTCCTTTTGAATTGCTGCCATTAGTTGCAGTGCGCTGATAATTCCATCTCCTGTCGTATGATGACGTAAAAATATTAAATGCCCTGAATCTTCTCCTCCGATAGAGGCATTTCGGGCTCGCATTTCTTCCAGAACATATCGATCACCGACCCCGGTAACAGCCTGTTCTATATCAAGTTTCTTCAATGTGAGGGCAAGACCTATGTTACTCATGACAGTGCTTACAACAACATTATTAGTGAGGGTTCCTTCTTTCTTCATAACATTTGCGCAAATGGCGAGAATCTGATCTCCTGTTAAAATAGAACCCTTTTCATCAACGGCAATCAGGCGGTCACCATCGCCGTCAAAGGCAACCCCGACATCAGCCTTTCTTTTCACAACTTCTTCAGCCAGCATCTCAGGATGCTGAGACCCACAATTGTCATTAATGTTCTCTCCGTTCGGTTCGGCAAAGAGGGAAGTAACATGGGCTCCCAACTCCGAAAATGTTGCGGGTGCTACACGATAGGTGGCTCCGTTAGAGCAGTCCAGGATAATTTTGGTTCCTTCCAGGGTAAATTCCCCGGGAAAAGTGTTTTTCAAAAAGACGATGTACCGCCCCCTTGCATCATCGATCCTGTATGCCTTCCCCAGTTCCCGGGGTGAAGGCTGAAGCGTATGCATGTTATTTGAGAAAATAAGATCTTCAATTTCCAGTTCCTTTTCATCGGGCAGTTTGAATCCTTTATCTGAAAAGATTTTAATTCCATTGTCCTGAAAGGGATTATGTGAAGCAGATATTACAATTCCCGCATCAGCCCTCATGCTTCTGGTTAGGAAAGCAATGCCCGGCGTAGGCATGGGTCCTACAAGTATGGCATTAACACCCATAGAACATATACCGGAGACGAGGGCATTTTCAAGCATATAACCTGAAATGCGCGTGTCTTTTCCTACAATAATCTGAGGTGTATGGCCCTTTCGTTTAAAAAGATGGGCTGTTGCCTTACCGATATTCAGAGCCATACCCGCTGTCATCGGATATTCGTTGGCTATCCCCCTTATCCCGTCCGTACCGAATAATTTCCCCATCTTCCTTCTTCTCCATTAGGATTCTTCATACAAAACAGGAAAATTTAACTATATTATTTCAATAGTTTTTGCAACAGCTAAAAGCAGGTTTGTACACTACCAAAAAACATACAATTCTTCAATTCGTTGATTGCTGCGTAGATTTCTTCCAGGTGCGAAGGAGATTACGCAGCTTATAAAGTCGTTCCCGCAGCAAATCGGATCAGCCAATGTTAATAATATTATGATATTCCGGTATGTTAATGGTATCAACGAGCGTTTGGTTACCACTGGCATGAATCCTGCTTGTAGGTAGCAACGTTAAGTAGAATCAATTGAAAAAGGAGAAAATATCAGGAATGAATGAATCGATTATAGCCGCTGCTTTCCCCGGCCAGGGGTCTCAGCGTCCTGGAATGGGAAAAGACTTCTATGAAAATATTTCCGTCAGCAGAAATGCCTACTGTGAAGCATCAGATGTACTGGGCTGGGATGTTGCCGCCATGTGTTTCGGCGAGGACGAAAGACTCAATCTGACAGAATATGCCCAACCGTGTATTCTTACCACGGAAATCGCCATGCTGCGCGGACTCCATTCTTTGTATGGCTTTACCCCTGAATATTTTTGCGGTCACAGTCTGGGCGAATATACCGCTCTGGTTGCCGCCGGCGTCGTACCTTTTTCAGAAGCCTTGAAAATCGTAAGTTTCAGAGGTCAACTCATGCAGGAAGCAATGCCCGTAGGAGCGGGTGGAATGGCAGCCATTATTTCAAACAATCTGGACCTGGGCATGGTCCG
>DFBI01000133.1:12321-14138 GCA_002367335.1 Syntrophaceae bacterium UBA3084
CCCTTAATGTCAGTGCGCCCTTCCACAGCCGTTTTATGAGTACGGTGATAGAAGCTTTTAAAGATGCCTTACGGGCTCTTATCTTAAAGTTGATACCAAAAAACGCAGAAAAAGTTACTTCAAATTTCACTGGTCATTTTTATTCAGACCGCTCCAGTGAAATTATCGATTATCTGGCATTTCAACTCAGCAGCACGGTCCAATGGAAAAAGAATATGGAGGCGATAGCTTCCGTAGCAAACTCGATTTATGAGATAGGACCGAGCCGTCCCCTCAGCGGATTCTTCAAGACTGCAGGTGTGCCATGCATGTCTGTCAGCACTCTTTCGGCAGCAAGCCGGCTGTTTGAAAGGCATCAAATATAATTGTTAACCCCCGGATTCTGCGCTATGTATCGTAATAATAATCGTAGTCGCGCAGCTGGGGCGATTTTATTAATAATCACACGAAGAACACGAAGATACTTTGTGTCCTTCGTGGTGAAAAATATCACAGTAAGCGCCGGTTAATTACATCGGATTACGTTAAATACACTTTCAAAAAAAACACATGAGGAAAAAGAGATGGATTTCAACCTGACCGATAATCAGCAGATGTATATGGATACGGTTCAGAAGTTTGTAAAAAACGAAATGTTACCTGATGTAATGAAATTGGAACGGGAGCATGCTTTTCCCCGGCATATCATAGATAAGGCCTGGGAGATTGGTTTATTGAACTTGAGCATACCGGAATCTGTAAAAGGATACGAAGTGGATATAGTATCCACCGCTTTGATTGTTAAAGAACTGTCCTACGGCGACTCTGGAGTTTCCACATCGGCCATGTGTAACGATCTTGCCAATGTTGTCATTGCTCAATATGGAACGGAAGACCAAAAAGAGGCCTTTCTGAGACCTTTTGTCGAAGCCCCCATAATTTCATCTTTCTGCCTGACAGAACCGGGCGCGGGTTCTGATAACATGGCTATGACGACATTTATGAGAAAGAGCGCGGATGGAAAGTATATTCTAAACGGGGAAAAATCTTTTATTACCAATGCTTCATATGCCTCTCAATTTACCGTATTCTGCAAGGTCGGGAACCCGGGCAGCCTTATGATGGCATGTGTCATTATTCCATATGATTCGATTTATAACGGTGAAATCGTCTCTCAGCCTTTCGATGCCAGAGAAATTACCGTACCTGGAGGAGGTACGGTAATAACGGGGAAGCCGGAAGATAAACTCGGACAGCGCCTCTCGAACACGGCAACGGTAAAATTTGAGGATGTTGTTATTGAAGATCACCAAATCGTAGGTAACAGGCGACTCGGCTTCAAGTACGCCATTGAAGTACTTGATTATGCAAGACCCATGGTTGCGGCGATCGGGGTCGGTCTGGCTAAGAGGGCGCTTGATGTAACTTTAGAATATACGAAGGAACGCAAGCAGTTCGGACATAGGATCTGTGATATGCCTGTAGCGAGGGACACACTCGTCGAAATGTGGAAAAAAGTTGAACTGGCCGATCTGGCTCTGATGAAGGCGGCATTCAAAGTTCAGGAAGGAGCCGACGACAGGGGTATGTATGCCTCTATGGCGAAGAATGTTGCGGCGGAAGCTGCTCTGTTCTGTACCAAAGAGGGGCTTCATCTTCACGGTGGTTACGGGTTCATGTCGGAATATGAAATTTCCAAGCTGGCGCGGGATGCCCAAATCATCGACATATATGAAGGCGTAAGGGAAGTTCAGGACATGATTATAGGACGGGAGCTGGTATAGAAAATGTTGTATCTTCACGGTTTAGGCCACTTTCACCCGGAAAATGTAATAACA
>DFBI01000048.1:0-3563 GCA_002367335.1 Syntrophaceae bacterium UBA3084
CAACTGTATCATTTAACAGAGAACCTTTTGCATTTTTGTCATAATAACAGCAAACCAAATAAGCTTTGTGCCTCTGTGCCTTTGAACTTTAGTAGTTGCGTTGTTTATTTACGAATTACGACAAAAAATTTGGAGTTCCCCCTCATTATCAAAAGGAGCAGACTGTTTTTCTCGTCTCGCCCGGTCATTTCCCGTACATAATCTTTCACGGAATAGATCTTTACACGGTTTACCTGTAATATTATATCCTCCGTCTGTATTCCCGCTTCACTTGACGGGCTTCCTTCCTTTACTCCGCTCACGATAACCCCTTTCGTATCAGGAAGGCGAAAATGTTTTGCTATCTCAGGTGTTATCTGTTGAACAGTCATTCCCAGGTATTCCGGAGCTTTGCCGAGCTCAGCTATTTTCTCCCGTTCCGGACGCTCCGAGATTTCCACTGAAAAAACCTTTTTCTTCCCATTTCTCAAGACTGTAACCTTAAGAGTATCGCCTACGCGGAAGCCTGCAATAATCTTTAATAAATCATGTGTGTTTTCAATATTGTGCCCTTTCACACGGATAATGATATCACCTGTTTTAATACCTGCCTTGTCTGCGGGATCTCCCTTAAACACATCAGCAATAAGCGCGCCTTTTTGTTGTTCTTGCAATTTTAAATTCTTGGCAATATCTTGTGTAATATCCTGGACAGAAACGCCAAGCCAGCCACGGATCACCTTACCCTTTGTCTTGAGGTCCGGGAGAATTGTTTTCGCCATATTAATTGGTATGGCAAAACCTATTCCCTGCCCCTGCGCAACGATGGCGGTGTTTATCCCCACAACTTCCCCTCTCAAATTGAAAAGAGGGCCCCCGCTGTTCCCAGGATTAATAGAGGCGTCGGTTTGGATAAAGTTATCATAAGGTCCCGCACCAATGACACGTCCCTTGGCACTTACAATACCTGCGGTTACCGTTTGAGAAAGGCCAAAGGGATTGCCTATTGCGATCACCCAATCACCAACACGCAACCCGGACGAATCACCGAGATTGACAACGGGAAGACTATTGACCGGTTTTATCTTCAAAAGGGCTATGTCCGTGTTTCTATCTTTTCCCACTACTTTGGCATCATATTCCTTGCCATCCGATACCTTAACCAAGATCGAGTCTGCCTTCTCGACAACATGATAGTTCGTAAATATATAACCGTCTCTACTGATAATGAATCCTGACCCCAGACTTCTCTGTTTAAACTGCCTTTTGGGCATATCCCCAAAGAATCGTCTAAAAAATTCGTCGCCGAAAAATTTATCAAACGGAGTTTCCCCTCCGGAAGGAGATCTCATCGCACCCATCCCGCCTGTGCGAACAGTTTTCGTAGTCCTTATATTAACTACGGCGGGTGTCAACTTCTCTGCCAAATCAGCGAAAGAGGAAGGTGCGGTTGCCCTGCTATCTGGAAAAGCAGCGATGGCGGTCTGCACTGGTGGCCCTAACGGTATAGAAGAAAGGCTCACCATTCCTACTAAAGAGGCAATAAAAACCCCTACGAAAAACACCAAAAAGAAAGAGAGAAAACGTGTTCTTTCATTTGTATTCTTTCCCATCATTAACAATCCTCCGTTATTCTAAACTGTATGTAACCATTCCGGTTACGGGTTCAAGGTTCACATTTAAGCGCATCCGGAAAGATATAGGACACGTTCTGAACTTTCATGCAAGATCGCCTGGCATTTCGCAAGAACCGGATGAACTCTGCATTCATCTCGGAGCAGAATCCTTGTTTTGTTTGCTTAACCTTGAACCCCGGAACTTTGAACCTAACCCAGATAAACTGGAAATTCGAAGCACGTTCGACTGAGCGTTCGACTGAGCTCACGCCGAAGTCTCACGCCGAAGTCATTTTTGCCTGTCTGCGTGCAACGCACAGACAGGCAAGAACTTTACAATTAAGGGACTAAAAATAAAAGTTTACAGGCATATTTCCCCTCTTGCCAGATAATTTACCACATAATCAGAAATGGCATCTTCAAGAGACCGAATTGGTATAGTATTCCCCGCAGACCTGAGTTTGCCCATTTGTGCTTCCGTGAAATACTGATATTGATCTCGAATGGATTCAGGCATTTCACAATATTCAATCTCGGGTTGGCGGTCCATTGCCGCAAAGACAGCCCGTGCCAGATCATTCCATGTCCGGGCCTGACCTGTCCCCAGATTGAATATTCCGTTAACTTCCCGATTCCGCAACAACCACCAGACGACCTCAATGCAATCTTTCACATAAACAAAATCCCTTTTCTGCTCTCCGTCCCGATATTCCGGTTTATGGGATTTAAAGAGTCGTATCTTGCCCGTCTCTTTTATCTGTCGAAAAGATTTATGAATGACACTCCTCATATCTCCCTTGTGATACTCATTAGGCCCGAACACATTAAAGAATTTAATACCTGCAACTTTCTGTTCCAATTGATTACGCAAAACCCAAAGGTCAAATACCTGTTTGGAATACCCATACATATTGATCGGCCGGAGTGTCTTGCTCACATAATCACCATCAGAAAAACCGAGCGTCCCATCACCATACGTAGCCGCACTGCTGGCATAGATAAAACGAACATTCTTTTTCACGGCCCACTCGGCAAGTTTTCGGGTGTAACGATAGTTATTTTCCATCAGGTAATCGGCGTCCCGCTCCGTCGTGGAAGAACATGCTCCCATATGAATAATCCCATCAACTTCAAAGGGCACTCTGTCTTCACACACCATTTTAATGAAATCATCTTTATGGAAATAATCGGCATATTCCCTGTTGACCAGGTTCTTCCATTTATCCGACGTTCCGAGACGATCAACAATAACAATATTATCGATCCCCTCCGAATTTAATTTCCAGACAACGGCGCTGCCTATAAATCCTGCGCCACCTGTAACAACAATCATTATTACAAGCTCCCTTTCTTATAAAATCTTCGAGGCCTTTTCAATCCCGCTGATTATACTTTGCATTTTTGCTTCCGGCATCTTTACCGGTATAATTATAAAAAGAGTCCTCCCAATGATATTCTCTGCATATGGGATACTTTCTACGTCATAGTCAATTTTCCCTTTGTACATGGGGTTGGTAAAAGGGTATTTTTTTGAATTCGCCGTAGAGCGGGCGATTAGGTGTTCCCATCTCGGGACATAATGCCAGGCATTTTCCTTGTACAGAATCGTATCGACGCCTTCCCGCTGTAATGCCTTCTGAAACTGTTTGGTGATAGTTTCGTCGGGCAGATTAAATCCCAGAAATGTTGCTGTATCTCCATCCGGGTCAAAAAGCTTTCGAAACCCGATACCGCTTATCTTGCCGAGGGCATCTTTGACGACTGCTTTGTTTTTCCTCTGCTCGCTGATGATGTAGTCGAGCTTCCTTAACTGGGCAAGTCCGACGGCTCCCTGAAACTCATTCATGCGAAAATTGAAACCGAGCATGGTTCTCCCCTCAAGAGCCCTCCCTACATTGGGATTATGATCGTGCCCATGGTCGTGATACCAGTCGGAACGATCGTACAGTTTTTTGTCGTTCGTTATGA
>DFBI01000048.1:3605-25490 GCA_002367335.1 Syntrophaceae bacterium UBA3084
CCTAATTTCCTCCCCTTATAGCTCCCACCGGAGGCCTGTGCATTATCCTCAAGGACCAGGAGGTTATGTTTTTTTGCAACTTCAACTACTTTATCTATTCGGGCAGGCGCTCCACACATGTGAACGGGAATAATTGCCTTCGTACGGGGAGTTATCTTGTCTTCCAACTTATCAGGATCAAGATTCAGTGAATCATCTATGTCTGCCATTACGGGAATGGCTCCAACCTCCAGAATAGCCTCATATGTAGCTATAAAATCGAATGCCGGGGCTATCACCTCATCTCCCGGCCCCACGTCCAAAGCCGTCATGGCTACCTTTAACGCTGCCGACCCTGATGTTACACCCAGGGCATATCCACAATCCAGATACTTTGCAAAGGCCTCTTCAAATTCCTTTACCTTGAAGATTCCCCTCCTCTCCTCGTCAAACCCATATCGCATGAAGATACCTGTTTCCAGGATATCCATTACTTCCTTTTTTTCTTCCACTCCTATAAGCTCAGCACCCGCCATGTTTCACCTCTTTCAATTTATGAAAATATTGTTTTATACATTCCTACCCCGGGCAAGCCGGAACCAAGACGAACATCGAACATCGAATGTTGAATGGGAAAAGGCAACCAACCGTGAACCTTTGAACCGTGNNAACGCTTACTAAATTCTTTTGCCGTTCGACTGAGCTCACACCGAAGTCTCACGCCGAAGCCAATTTTGCAAGAACTTTTCAATTAAGAATCTATTAAGTTTCTGACCGGGGAAAGTCAAGTTTTTTGTTTTTCCACATACCTTTCAACATGACGGCAAATCCCTCTGACAATTCGAACCTCCTTTGAATAAAGATGTATTCTTTGAAAAAACCGGCGAATACACATCATCCAGTACTCAGGATTTTCCGGATTGATAAACCCGACTTTGATGAACATCTTTTTGAGATGTTCGTACATTGCCTCTACCTCCGCCGATGTAGCCAGTCGCGGTGTGAATCTTTTAACGTATCCCCTGGAAGCGACAAACATCTCATAACAACAGATCATTACGGCATGGGAAAGATTCACAGATTTAAATTGATCCGACGTTGGTATATTCACAAGCGTGTGGCAGTATTTTAATTCTTCATTGGTAAGCCCTCTGTCTTCCGGACCAAAAACAAGGGCAATGCTATTATTTCTTGATATATCAACGAGCCGTATAGCCAAATCACGGGGTGAGATTGCTGGCTGCCGCGCACTTTTGGTCCCCAGCCTGGCAGTTGTTCCAATAATATAGTGAAAGTTTACAAGCGCTTCCTGCAGGTTTTCATAATACTGAATATTGTCAATAATGTCCGCAGCAACATGGGTTGCCATCTGTTTCATCATACCTATATCGAGCTTTTCGTAACAAACGACAGAAAGTCTTTCAATCCCCATATTTTTTAAACACCGGGCCGTAGAGCCTATATTGCCCGGGTATTTGGGGCTGACGAGAACAATTGTCACATTTTTTATATTTACTTTCTCTTTCATTTATGATCTTTCTTAAGACACTTATTATTATTTCCTGTATCATTATTCTAAAATCAACCACTAAGCAAATCAACAATTAAATGAAAGATTTAAAAGATATATTAACCGGTGCATCACAGGAAATCGGTATCAACCTGGGAAATCGGGAAATAAGTCTCTTTCAGGAGTATTACGAGGAGCTGATATTCTGGAATAAGAAAATATCGCTGGTCTCAAGAAAATCTACCCTCGATATACCGATAAAACATTTTATAGATTCACTAACGGTATTGCCATTCATTGATGATAGAAAAACGAACCTGTTAGATATCGGGTCGGGCGCCGGATTTCCAGGAATACCCATAAAGATTGTAATGCATTCTTTAGAGGTCTTCCTCCTGGACTCATCCCGAAAAAAAACATCCTTTCTCAAGAATGTAGTACAAAAACTGGAACTTGGGAGAACATTTGTAATCAACGACCGGGTCGAAAAATTAATAGCAGAAGAAAACCACACAGGTGCTTTTGATATTATCATATCCAGAGCTTCTTTTAAACTTCCCCAATTCATTAAAACAGGGTCTCCTTTGTTGTCTGAAAAAGGTGTTTTAATAGCAATGAAGGGAAAACAAATAAACGATGAAATAAAAGAAGCCGAAAAAATAGCGCAAAAGATAAAACTCGTTTTCACCGGCCATCATGAGATAAAATTGCCCGTGACGGGAGATGCAAGAAAAATCTTAATATTTCAAAAATTATCGTAGTATATAAAAATAATTTATATCTTCTAAATTTACCTATTTTATGATAGCTTAAATTTACTAATTTTAAATGCAACCTTACACTAATGAAATATCAAAAAGATCGGAAAATCATCTGCATAGCCAATCAAAAAGGGGGTGTTGGTAAAACAACAACAGCCATCAATTTGTCTGCGTCTTTAGCTGCCGCAGAAAAAAAAACCCTTTTGATAGATTGTGATCCCCAGGGGAATGCTGGCAGTGGCGTGGGAATAAACAGATCTGATATCAATGAAAAAAATCTTTATCATGCATTAATCGGCGAGATACCACTTTCGGACGTAATTTTTAATACATCCATACCTACCCTTGATATTGTTCCATCCAACCAGGACCTTATCGGTGTAGAAGTGGAATTTGTCTCACTCCCGGACAGAGAAAAGAAACTGAGAGCAATCTTGAAAAGTTTGCATTCTTCTTATGAGTATTTAATAATTGATTGTCCACCTTCGTTGGGGTTCCTGACCGTTAATTCTCTTGTAGCATCCGACTTTCTTATAATTCCGCTACAATGCGAGTATTTTGCCATGGAAGGACTCGGACAGTTATTACGTACCTTTAAGCTGATACAGGCACGACTAAATCCATCACTGGCTCTGGGCGGTATTTTATTAACAATGTTTGACACGAGAAATCGACTCTCTCATAGCGTGGCGAAAGAAGTGAAAAATTTCTTTGGAAGCAGAGTTTTTAAGACTGTTATTCCGAGAAATGTCAGGCTCTCTGAAAGTCCAAGCCATGGATTACCGGTTATACTCTATGACATTAAATGCCGTGGTGCTATAGCGTATATGGAGTTTGCACAAGAAATATTATCCAACGGGAGGATATAATGCCTAAAAAAAACTCTCTCGGGAAAGGTCTTGGAGCTATTTTTTCAGACCTGATCGACGATACGACAGAAAAACCAATTTTTGTCACGTGTGGCATTGAAGAATTATCACCAAACAGATTTCAGCCAAGAAAAATTTTTGACGGAAAAGAACAGAAAAATCTTGTAGCTTCTATTAAAAAAAACGGCATCATCCAGCCCATCATTGTGAGAAAACTGGATTCCGGTTATGAAATTATTGCAGGAGAACGCAGATGGAGGGCTGCACAAGAGGCCCAATTGAATAATGTGCCCGTCATCATCAAGGAAGCGAACGATATTGAGGTGGCTGAACTATCACTTATAGAAAACATCCAGCGTGAAGACCTGAATCCGATTGAAGAGGCCAAAGCTTATCAAACACTGATGAAAAAATTTCAGTTATCCCAGGAAGAGATTTCTGAACGAGCGGGGAAAGATCGCTCTACTATAGCAAATACTACCAGGCTGCTGAAGCTTCCATCAGAAGCACAGAATGCATTGATCCGGAAAACCATCTCTGCTGGTCACGCAAGATCTCTCCTGTCTTTAGATGCCAGAAAACAGCAGGACATGGTACTGAAAGAGATTATAACTAAAAAACTGAGTGTAAGAGAAACAGAAACCCTGATAAAGAACATAAAAAAGGTTCCATTAGAAAAGAAGAAGGTGAAAAAAAGCGGAGAGGTACTTGAAGTGGAAAACCAACTATCTAAAAAGCTCTTGACGATGGTAAAAATAAATCATGCAAAAAGAGGAGGAAGAATTCAGATCATATTTCGTGATTCTGAAGATTTAAACAGACTAACAAAACTCATTATGGAAATAGAATATTTGTAATAAAAACTTATCCACAGCTATTGATAACCCTGTTTATAAGGAAATTATTTTGGAAGCACTCTGGACAAAAAGCCTTAAGATTATTAAAGAAAAAGTAAGCCAACAAAATTTTGAGACATGGATTAATCCGATCAAGATTATTTCTGTAGAAGGAAATAATATTCATCTTTCCGTGCCGAATAAATTTTTTAAGAACTGGGTCTCCGAAAATTATTTTAATAGTATTAATGATGCCATGTCTAAAGTAATGGGGGTTAATATTAATCTGAACCTTGTTGTTAATAAACTAGATTATGTACAAAAACCAGCAACCGGGGAAGAAACGGAAGACAATAAAATACATACCACCAGGAAAACAAGAAAATACAAAGTAAATACATCCCTTAATTCAAATTATAGCTTTGATAGATTTGTCGTAGGATCATCAAATCAATTTGCTCATGCTGCAGCGGTTGCGGTTGCAAAGCAACCGGCACGCACCTACAATCCCCTTTTTATTTACGGTGGTGTTGGCCTTGGTAAAACGCACCTTCTTAATGCAATAGGTTTTCTCACGCTATCTCTCTACCGGGATATGAACGTTTTATATGTATCAGCCGAAGAATTTATGAATGAACTTATCAACTCTATCAGATATGACAGGATGCCGGGCTTCCGCAAAAAATACAGAGAGATAGACTCTCTTCTGATAGATGATATACAATTTATAGCCGGTAAGGAGAGAACCCAGGAAGAGTTTTTCCATACTTTCAATACATTGCACGATTCTGGTAAACAAATTGTTGTAACAAGTGATAAATTTCCTAAAGAGATACCAAAATTGGAAGAAAGATTAAGATCACGGTTTGAGTGGGGACTTATTGCAGATATTCAACCACCGGAAATCGAGACAAGGGTGGCTATTCTGGAAAAGAAAGCACATGAAAATAATATTAATATACCGGCTAATGTTTCATATTATATAGCTTCTCGTGCGGGTGATAATATAAGAGAGTTGGAGGGTTATCTTACCAGAATTGCGGCGTTTTCTTCTCTAACAGGAAGAGAAATAAATATGGAACTTGTAAAAGAGGTATTAAAAAAAGTATTAAAGCAGGGTGAAAAGAAACCTGTTAATATAGAAGATATTTTAAAAATTATAACAAAAAAGTTTGATATTAAAATATCGGAAATAAGATCTCGGAAAAAAAGCAAAAACCTTGTTCTTCCCAGACAAATTGCAATGTACCTTTCAAGAAAGTTAACAAATTATTCCTTCCCTGATATTGGTATAAAAATAGGTGGGAGAGACCACTCAACAGTTATATATGCGAACAATAAAATTGCAAAAATGATTGAAAAAGATAGTAAAATAAGAAAAACCGTAATGGAAATAGAGAACCATTTACTCAACAATATTTAACATAAATACTATACGTTATAAACAAACTATATTTACTTATATATTTAAAATAAATAAGTAAAATTAAGTTATAAACATATCAACAGTAACTATTACTACTACTAGAAATTTTATTTAACTAAAATTAAAGTATAAATATAGGTGATAATATGGATTTTAATGTGGAAAGAAATACTTTTTTGGAAGGAATACAGAAAACTCTTGGAATAGTAGAAAGAAAAACAACAATACCGATATTAAATAATGTTCTCATTAAAACAGATAATAATCAAATAAGAATAATAGCAACAGATCGAGAAATAGGTCTGATATCCGATTATAAAGCAGATATTGTTATTCCCGGTGAAATAACGGTATCGGCTAGAAAGTTATTTGAAATGGTTAGGGAAATACAGGGAGATGTAATCAATATTAAAAAAATGGATAATAATTGGGTGAATATTACCTGTGCAAAAATAGATTATAGAATTCCGGGAATAGCAACGGATGATTTTCCCGAAGTACCCGATAATCAAGATGTTAGTTTATCGACAATTCCTTGTAGTATTTTGAAAGAAATGATTCATAAGACATTTTTTGCTATTTCAAACGATGAGATGAAAGTAAGTCTTACTGGGGTATTTTTCCATATGGAAAAGGGTTTGATTGAAATGGTTGCCACAGATGGGCACAGGTTATCCATTGCAAAAACACAATATAAAGGTGAGATGCTTTCTAATATTGATATTGATGGTATTATAATACCAAGAAAAGGAGTTAGTGAGATAAGAAAACTTGTTGATGATGAAACTGGTGACGTCCAATTAGGGGTTACAAAAGGAGTATGTATCGTTAAAAAAGGTAGTACACTACTAAGAGTCAGTTTACTGGATGCGGAATATCCGGATTATCATAAAGTTATACCCGAAGGGGAAGGAATTAGGGTACAGGTAGACAGGGACATGATATTGCATTCATTGAAGAGGATGAGTGTTATTTCGAGTGAGAGGTTTAGCGGTGTGAAAATAAAGGTTGCAAATAATAAAATAGTATTAAGCTCAACCAATCCTGATGTTGGGGAGGCCAATGATGAAATAGATATATCTTATAGTGGAAAAGAGTGTGAAATGGGATATAATGTAAAATATCTAATTGATGCGATAGATGTTATTGCTGAAGATAGTATATTAATTGAGATGAGAGAGGCATATGGGCCCGGAGTGGTTATGTCGTCAGGTAGCGATAAATACATATGTGTAATTATGCCATTAAGATTATAAAGCAGGGGTATTTTTAGGTGGTTATGGAATCTTATAGTGAAGACAGTATAAAGGTGCTTGAAGGTCTTGAGGCTGTAAGGAAAAGGCCTGCCATGTATATAGGTAGTACGGGTAAAGATGGTCTTCATCATCTTGTTTATGAAGTAGTGGATAATAGTATTGATGAAGCATCGGCAGGGTTTTGTGATGAAATCGATATTAAAATCAGAGTAGATAACAGTGTCACCGTCGATGACAATGGCCGGGGGATTCCTGTTGGCATACATAAGACAGAAAAAGTATCAGCGGCAGAAGTTGTGCTTACGAAACTGCATGCCGGTGGGAAGTTTAGTAATGAAAGTTATAAGATATCCGGAGGTCTCCATGGAGTTGGCGTATCTGTTGTAAATGCACTTTCAACTCATCTGGAGTTGGAGGTGAGAAGAGACTTCAAGGTATACAGGCAGTCTTATGAAAAGGGTATCCCTGTTGGTCCGCTTGAAGAAGTGGGCCAAACAAAAAGGAGGGGCACTAAAATTACCTTTCAGCCCGATCCTGAAATATTTGAAGATATAGATTTCACTTTTGAAACTCTTACAAACAGGTTGAGGGAGTTAGCTTTTTTAAATAAAGGAGTTAAAATCACCGTTGCGGATGAAAGGTCTGACAAAAGGTCTGAATTTTTTTACAAGGGTGGAATCGTTTCATTTGTTGAATATATTAACAGAAACAAAAAGACTCTTCATAAAAGTCCCGTCTTTATACAGGGGTCAAAAGAAGATTGTGAGGTTGAAGTAGCAATTCAGTATAATGATACGTATACGGAAAATATTTTTTCATTTGCCAACAGCATCAACACTACAGAAGGTGGAACACATTTAATAGGGTTCAGGTCCGCGCTTACGAGGGTTATCAATAATTATGCCTCTGCCAATAATATATTAAAGAACGGGAAAGAGTCTCTGAAGGGGGATGACATCAGAGAGGGTCTTGCATGTGTCATTAGTGTGAAATTAGCGCAACCCCAGTTTGAAGGTCAGACAAAAACAAAACTGGGCAATAGTGATGTCAAAGGGTTAGTGGAGGGTATTGTCTATGAAAAGATGGGTATATACCTTGAGGAAAATCCAGTAGTTGCAAAACAAATCGTAAGTAAGGCCGCTGAAGCCGCGAGGGCTCGTGAGGCAGCAAGAAAGGCAAGGGAACTGACAAGGAGAAAATCGGCTCTCGAGGTGAGTTCACTCCCCGGAAAGCTGGCTGACTGTCAGGAAAAAGATCCTGCACAGAGTGAGTTGTACCTTGTAGAGGGAGATTCCGCCGGTGGATCTGCCAAGCAGGGTCGGGACAGGAAAAACCAGGCTATACTACCACTCAGGGGAAAGGTGTTAAATGTAGAAAAGGCACGATTTGATAAGATGCTTAACAATACCGAGATCAAGTTTATTGTTACAGCCCTGGGTGCGGGTATAGGTAAGGATGATTACAATATTGGTAATTTAAGATATCATAAAATCATAATTATGACTGATGCCGATGTGGACGGAGCACACATAAAAACCCTTCTACTGACTTTCTTTTTCAGACAGATGAGAGAACTTGTAGAAAGAGGATATTTATATATAGCTCAGCCGCCCCTTTTTCGAATTGCTGACAAAGGCAGGGAAATATATATTGGTAAGGAAGATGAAATGGAAGATTACATCCTGAAAAGTGGTGTTGATAAGGTTCAGGTTATTTTGGGTGATGGGAGCAGTATTACAGGACATCGTCTTTTAAGTCTGATTAAAAAAGGAATAAGACTCAATACCATATTAAGGAAATTTCAAAATGAAGGAAAGAATAGAGAAATAGTCAGGTTACTGGCAGGAGACCCGGGTTTCAAAGAAGGTGACTTCATGTACAAAGAAACGCTTACCAGGGTTGGAAAAAGAATTAGTATGGCAATGGCTGACAATGTCCATTCTTTCCGTGTTAATATTGATGAAGAACATGGTGGATATAAGTTGTTTTTTAATTTATCGGAAAATGGACGTATTTTTACAGTATATCACGATAAAGATATATTTAAATTACCCAAATTCACCGAGGCAAGGGAACTTATGCAGCAGATAAACAACCTGGGGGGTGAAGCGCCCTACGGGGTAGTTGAAAAGGGTGTTGATAATGAGTCGCGGAAACAATTTGACAGTATGACCGCACTCATAGAATATGTGGTAGATAGTGGGAAGAAGGGCGTGACTATCCAGCGGTACAAGGGATTAGGAGAGATGAATCCCGAGCAGTTATGGACAACGACAATGGATCCAGAGAAAAGAACATTGCTTCAGGTTCAAGTAGAAGATGCCGTGGTTGCCGATGAAATCTTTGCGACACTCATGGGGGATCAAGTTGAACCGAGAAGGGATTTTATTTATGAAAATGCACTTCACGTATCCAACCTGGATCTGTAATAAGGCACAAAGTGCCGGAGACGCAAAATCACAAAAATCATATACCTGCCTTTTTATATCTCTAAACGAATAAAATAGCATCAGTAGCAGGGCACATTAATTTATTACCTTGTGCCTTCAGGGGGGTTTAATGGATCAGCTTTATCAGCGGAATATACCTGTAAATATAGAAGATGAAATGAAAAGGTCCTACATGGACTATGCAATGAGTGTAATTGTGGGTCGCGCTATTCCCGATGTTCGAGACGGATTAAAACCGGTTCACCGCAGAGCTTTATATGCTATGCATGAGCTGGGAAACCGGTGGAACAAGTCCTACAAGAAATCGGCACGAATCGTTGGTGATATCATCGGCAAGTATCATCCTCATGGCGATACGGCGGCATATGATACGATTGTAAGGATGGCGCAGGATTTTTCCATGAGATATCCCCTGGTTGATGGTCAGGGTAACTTCGGATCAGTCGACGGCGATTCTGCGGCGGCCATGAGGTACACGGAGGTCCGCATGTCGAGAATTGCCGAGGAGATTCTGGCCGATCTGGAAAAAGAGACTGTTGATTTTATCCCAAACTATGACGGTTCCCTGGAGGAGCCGGCAGTTCTTCCCTCAAAAATACCTGAGTTACTTCTAAACGGAACGTCGGGGATTGCCGTAGGTGTTGCCACGAATATCCCACCGCACAACCTGAGTGAACTCATAGATGGAATCATTGCCTTGATTCATGATCCTGATATCCAGTGGGACGGGCTTATGAAGTTTATCCCGGGTCCCGATTTTCCAACTGCGGGATTTATTAATGGCAGGGAAGGAATCATTTCCGCCTATAAGACGGGAAGAGGCATTATCAGGATGAGGGCAAGAGCGCTTATTGAGAGAAATGCGAGGAATGACAGGGAAAGTATCATAATTACAGAACTTCCGTACATGGTTAACAAGGCAAAGCTTATTGAGAAAATATCGGAACTGGTCAAAGAGAAAAAAATCAGCGGGATTTCTGATCTGAGAGATGAATCTGACAGAGATGGAATGAGAATCGTTATTGAATTGAAAAGAGACGAGATAGCCGGAGTCACCCTCAATCAGCTTTACAAGCATACGCAGATCGAATCATCATTCGGAATCATCATGCTGGCTATAGATAATGGTCAGCCGAAGGTATTGAATCTCAAAGAAATACTGGAGAAATTTGTCGATTTCAGAAAAGAGATTATAACCAAAAGAACGGTTTTTGACCTGAACAAGGCCCTGGCAAGACTCCATATACTTGAGGGACTCATCGTTGCCCTTAATAATATTGATGATGTGATTGCCATCATTAAGACATCGGGTACTCCCAAAGAGGCTGCGGGGGCGCTTTCGGAAGAATTTGGTCTGAGTGATATTCAGGCAAAGGCAATCCTGGATATGAGGTTGCAGCGGTTAACAAACTTGGAACAGAACAAGATAAATGAAGAATATGATGAAGTTTCGGCATTGGTTTCAAAGTTAAAAGAAATACTGGCAGATCCGCAGAAGATCCTTGATATTATCATTGAGGAAATGGAAGGTATAAAGAAAAAGTATGGTGATGAAAGAAGGACAGAAATTGTTCTGGACAGCGAAGATATCGATATCGAAGACTTGATTGTGGAAGAAGATATGGTGGTTACCATATCCCATCACGGTTACGTTAAAAGAAACCCTGCGACGCTTTACAGAAGCCAGCACCGGGGAGGCCGTGGAAAAGTCGGTATGGGCACGAAGGAAGATGATTTCGTGGAGCGCATATTTGTTGCCTCTACGCACAGCTATGTCCTGTGCTTTACCAATACCGGCAGGGTTCACTGGCTCAAGGTTCACCAGATTCCTCAGGCCGGAAGAGCAGCTAAGGGTAAAGCGATTGTGAATCTAATCGGTATATCAAGCAAAGAACGTGTAACAACGGTTCTTTCTGTACAAGATTTTGTCAATGGAAAATTTGTGTTTTTTGCTACAAAGAATGGAATTACGAAAAAAACGGAACTCCTTGCCTATTCTCATCCGCGGGTGGGTGGTATTATTGCTATTACACTGGATGAAGGGGATGATCTGATTTCAATTAAGCTAACCGATGGAACCCAGGATGTCTTTTTAGGCACAAAAATGGGCAAAGCTATACGGTTTAACGAAAAGGATGTCAGGAGCAGTGGTAGAACGGCAAGGGGAGTTAAAGGTATACGGATGGGCAAAGAAGATGAAGTAGTCGGAATGGAGATTCTAGGTGATGGGAACTCCATTGTAACGATTTCGGAAAACGGGTACGGGAAAAGGACAGAAGTTCCCGAGTATAGAATACAGGCCAGAGGCGGAAAGGGAATCATCAACCTGAAAACAGTCCCCAAGGTTGGGCTCGTTTCCGGAATCAAGCAGGTTGTTGGAAACGAAGATGTTATGCTAATCAGCGATACAGGTAAGATCATCAGGATGAGAGTTGATGAGATATCCTTATTACACAGAAGCACGCAGGGAGTTAAGCTGATTGAACTTGATTCGGGAGAAAGCCTGATCGGCCTTGCCAGGGCGGAAAGAGAGGACGAAGAGAGGGAAAATAACATCGAAGACAATGATGCATTTCCACCAGGACACATTCCCGATGATGATGTATCTGATTAATTGTAACTTGTTGACATAAATGAAAGTTGAACCTGAAACTTTAAACTCGAAACTTAAGTATAATATATTTGATCACACGGCCGATCTGGGGTTGGAAATATATGGCAGAGACGAAAGAGAGCTTTTTTCTAATGCCGCTTTTGCTCTCTTCGATATAATAACAGATATTAAATCTATTGATATGCGGGAAAATCGGCATGTTAGCATTGAAGGTTCCGACAGGGAAGACCTCCTTGTAAATTTTCTGCGGGAAATCTTATACCTGTTCAATGGAGAAGGATTTTTACTAAAAGATTTTTCCATTTCCAAATTAGACAGCCATCATCTGACCGGGGAAGTAAAAGGAGAATGCTTCGATCCGGACAAACACAGAATAAACGCGGAAATAAAAGCTGTTACATACCACCAGGTAAGGGTTCAAAAGACACCGCAAGGATGGAAAGGAAGGATTATTTGTGATGTCTGAGATCAAAATACAAAGACTTGACGAATACCGCTGGATGATTCCTCCCGTCGAGGGAATGCGTGTTCCTGGCATAATCTACTCCAGCGAGAAAATGATCGGGGGTATCGGATCAGATGAAAGCCCGAAACAGGTTGCCAATGTGGCATATCTGCCCGGTATCATTAAGTATTCATTAGCCATGCCCGATATGCACTGGGGATATGGTTTCCCAATTGGTGGTGTCGCGGCCTTTGATCTGGAAGAAGGAATTATATCCCCGGGTGGGGTCGGCTATGACATCAACTGCGGCGTTCGTATCATGACTACAACTCTCCAATTCGATGAAATTAAGAACAAGTTACACGATCTCGTTTACTCGCTCTTTAGCAATATTCCCTCAGGTGTAGGATCGAAGGGGACCCTCAAGCTTTCTGTTAATGAAGAAAAGAAGGTCTTGCGGGAGGGGGCGAAATGGGCGGTAAATAATGGATATGGTTCCCCGGATGATCTTGTTGCCACAGAGGATGGTGGTAAAATGGAGGGAGCTGACCCGGACTGTGTAAGCGACAGGGCACTTGAAAGGGGAAAGCAGCAATTAGGCACGCTTGGTTCAGGCAATCATTTTCTTGAGATAGAGGTCGTGGAAGAGATATTTGATAAAAAAGTTGCCGCCGCTTTTGGATTGGAATCAGAGGGTCAGGTTGCAGTTGTCATACATAGCGGATCGCGGGGTTTCGGGTATCAGGTTTGTGATGATTACCTGGCGAAAATGGTGAAAAATATCAACAAACTGGGGGTTCCCCTGCCGGACAGGCAGTTGGCGTGCGCCTATATCAATTCAGATGAAGGCAGAAGATACTTTGCCGCAATGGCATGTGCCGCGAACTATGCCTGGGCAAACAGACAAATGCTGATGCACAGGACAAGAGATATCTTTGAAAAAACCTTACGCATGTCTCCTCGTGAAGTGGGAATGAACTTAATCTATGATGTGAGCCATAATATTGCGAAAATAGAAGAATTTCCCATAGATGGCAAAATGAGAAAAGTCTGTGTTCACCGAAAAGGTGCCACAAGAGCATTTCCGCCCGGTCATCCGGCGCTGCCTGATATGTACAGCAAAGTGGGTCAGCCGGTCATCATACCGGGGGACATGGGAACAGGGTCATATGTCCTGGTGGGAACGGAGAAGGCCTTTTCGGAAACGTTCGGCAGCACATGTCATGGCGCCGGAAGGGTTATGAGCCGCACCCGTGCCAAAAAAGCGAGCAGGGGAAGATCCATACAAAAAGAAATGGCAGACAGAGATGTTATTGTCATGGCTACAGGAAGAGGTACACTCCAGGAGGAAATTCCGGAAGCATACAAGGATGTAGATGCGGTGGTCGATGTAGTCCACAACGCGGGTCTATCAAGAAAAATTGCTAAACTGCGGGCCGTTGGCTGTATTAAGGGGTAAAAATAACTACTCATCTTGTTTGTACCCTTTGCCGGACGCTTTAATTTTTTCTGTGCTCTGAAATTTGACTTTTGGCTCCCGGATGATTAAATAAGTTCAACTTGCGTAGATTGAGTTGAGATACTGAGCAACAAATTTGAGTTATTTATGCATAGAGGTGAAACATGGCGGAGATAAAAGTCCCGGAGGATGTTTACGATATTATTATCGTTGGAGGAGGGCCTGGAGGGTTAACATCCGGGCTTTATGCAGTGAGGGCCAATCAGAAAGTACTGTTATTAGAAGGGAGCTCAACTATCAGTCAAATCAGCCTCACCGATTTTATAGAGAATTATCCTGGTATCCAGGGAATAAGTGGCTTCGATTTGATTGACCAGTTCAAAAAACAGGCTATAGGATTTGGTTTGGAAATAAAGGCAGAGCAGGTTAATCGTATTACGAGAGAGTTGCTGGGTGATATAAGGGGGTGGAAACTACAAACCGATACTGGAGAATACCGGTCTTTATCTGTTATCATATCTACAGGAGCTCAGTGGATGCATTTGGGTGTTCCCGGTGAAGAAGATTTTATTGGTCGAGGGGTCTCTTTCTGCGCTACCTGTGACGCACCTTTTTACAGGAACAAGGAAGTCGCCGTTGTCGGAGGGGGTAATACCGCTATTCAGGAGGCCCTTTATTTAACCAAATTTGCCAGCAGGGTTACCCTTATTCACCGCAGAAACCGTCTCCGAGCGGAAGGCATTTTACAGGAAAGAGCCTTTGCCAACGATAAAATACATTTTGCTTGGGGTTCGGTCGTGGAAGAAATAATTGGTTACAACAATGTGACGAGCGTAAAGATCAAGAATGTTAATATTCCTGAGGAAACAAGAGAACTCCCGGTAGAGGGCATTTTCCTTTTTATCGGTCTTACTCCGAACACGAAACTTGTCGAAGGACTTGTCAATCTTGATCAAGATGGTTATATTATTGCGCATGGCGATATGAGAACATCTGCAAAGGGCATATTTGCCTGTGGCGATTGTATCCATAAGTCTCTTCGTCAGGTTGTTACAGCCTGTGGTGATGGGGCAACGGCAGCAAGTTCTGCTGAGCTGTATGTGGATGAAGTGAAAGGGCAGGCATATTAACTGTATTTTTTCGTTCTTTCGTGTCTTCGTGATAGATTTTTAGGGAGGAAAAAGAGAAATGCCAATTTATGAATTCAAATGTAAGGACTGTGATAATGAATTTGAAATGATTTGTTCTGCGAATGATGACACCGGCGATATCGCATGTCCAAGGTGTGGCGAGAGAAAGGTAGAAAAAATAATATCGCTCTTTTCAAGTTCATGTGGGTCATCCGGATCATGCTCAGCCCCCGCATCATCACCTTTCACGTGAGGTTAACATCAATTACCGGCAGTTTGCCGGTTTGTTTATAACACCTGTAGTTTATGACTATAACTTTCGGAAAAGGGAGGCGGAAACAGGAAGCAAAGATTCAGGGGATAACAGGAATGTTACTTTGCCTCCCGACCCCCGTTCCCTGACACCTGGGTGATATTATTAACGTGGACCGATTAATAAATTTCTGGCAACATATTCCTGAAAATATCAGCCCCACTCTTTTTCATATAGGATCATTCCAACTTCGATACTATGGTCTTATGTACCTTCTTGCTTTCAGTATTACCTATCTTCTTGTTACTTACAGAATAAAAAATGAGGGATATACTTATTCTAAAGATACAATCCAGGATTATTTTGTCTGGGCAATTTTGGGTCTTCTCATCGGAGCGAGATTGGGATATGTTTTATTTTATAACCCTGGTTATTACTTGGGACATCCCCTTGAAGTAGTATTTCCTTTTGATTCGGCCAATGGCTTCCGATATATTGGAATCAGCGGTATGTCTTATCACGGAGGGGCCGTTGGCGTTTTTGTGGCTACGCTCATGTTCTGTCGCAAACACGGGATAAACTTCTGGAATTTCGCCGACCTTTTCTGTGCAGCAATTCCCCTGGGATATACATTTGGAAGAATCGGGAACTTTATCAACGGAGAGCTTTACGGTCGTATTACGACTGTTCCGTGGGGGATGTATTTCCCCCTGGATGCTTATCATCAGCTACATCACCCATCTCAACTGTACGAGGCTTTTTTTGAGGGAATATTTCTTTTCGTCATATTGTGGAGCATGAGAAAGAAAGAATTTTTTGATGGATTGCTTTCTTCCTTGTATCTGATTAGTTATGGAATCGTACGCTTTTTTATTGAATTCTTCAGAGAACCGGATCCTCAACTGGGATTTGTCCTGGGAATACTCACAATGGGGCAAGTTCTCTGTCTTCTCATGATCGTGTGGGGTATCATCCTGATGGCGAAGAGAAAACAATTCTTTACGGCCGTTTAGGGTCTTTATCCTCAACAACTGCCTGCCTGTGCGTTGCACGCAGACAGGCGTTTTTCGCGCAGGTGTTAGTGCCAGATCAAGTAGAAAAGGCAGAGAATAACAGCGAGAAGGCGAAGGCTAAAGAATTAGCCCTTAATCCTCATTGCTTAGCCCGTGCCGTATTAGAGAGCTATTTACCCTTAAAGGCGGGGGTTCTCTTTTCAAGAAAGGCTTTTGAACCTTCTACAGCATCTTCGGTTTTCTGTAATACACCTAATACGGCTTCACCATATTCATAGCCCTCAAACTGTCTGTTTACAGCCTTTTTAACTGCTCTAAGTGATAATGGGGGCATCTTTTTAATCTCATCAGCCAGCTCAAAAGCTGCATCCATTAACTGGCCAGGAGGAACGACTTTGGAAACAAAACCCCACTGGACAGCTTCTTCTGCGCTTACATATTTTCTCGTCATGAGAACTTCTTTAGCCCGAAAACGTCCAACTTCTCCCGGAAGTCGAATAATGCCGTAAGGTCAGAGTATCCCGAGGTAGGTCGCAGGCCACCCGAACCTTGCTTTTTCTGAGGCAATGTTTATATCAAACGCGAGCGTCCATTGAGCACCATCACCAGCCGAAACGCCGTTAATCGCTCCTATAACCGGCTTTTCAAACTCATAATATGCCTTTGCCATTATCATCAATGCTCTGTTAACCCTATCCTGAAGCTCCGGATCTCTTGCACCTTCTGCGAATTCGTTAATGTCTGCGCCGGCACAAAAGCCGCGGCCGGCTCCTGTAACAATCAGTACCTTAACCCCGGGATCTTTTCCGAGATCGTCAAGGATACCCAAAATTTCTGACCTCATTTCCATATTGACAGCATTAAGTTTATTTGGACGATTTAAGGTTAAGACGGCTGTCCCGTCCTTTTGTTCCAGTATAACTGTCTTATACTCCATCCACTCACTCCACCTTTCATATTTTGTTACAGTGAAAAACTAATTTTACAGGGCTGATGTTAATCATTCAAACAAATGATCACAGGGTGAACATACATCTTCAGGAAGCTACAATTCTCTTAAATACTTTTTTGCTATTTCTTCGGCAAGGGTATATGGATCAGCCGTTTTATTTAATACCTTATCGGCCATTTGTGTCATTTCACCGGATTCCACAAGTTTTGTTAACACAGGGTCAAGGATGGCCGAGTGGAGGGCCTCAGTCAGTTCTAACGTTGCCTTGCGGCGAATGCGATTACCTAACAGATTATTATCAACGAGATTTTTATAGTGCTGATCAATTGTGTCAACCAATTCTATGAGACTTTTTCTAAATGAATCGGTATCAAACATATTTTCGGTTTTGATAATAGGGGGACGCCATCCTCCGGGGAATCCATCCGCCATGTTGAGCATGTACATTAGTTCTTGATAAAGTTTACCTGCACCATCGCGGTCTGCCTTGTTGATTACGAATATGTCCGCAATCTCCAGGATTCCTGCTTTGATTGCCTGGATTTCATCGCCCATACCGGGAATCGCGACAACAATAACAGTGTGAGAATGGTTTATTATTTCCACTTCCTGCTGACCGGTGCCGACAGTTTCCACAATGACATAGTCTTTCCCCATGGCATCAAGAATATGTATAGCATTACCTACCGCCTTGGAGAGTCCTCCGAGAGCGCCTCTTGTAGCCAGACTTCTCACAAATACCCCCGGATCAGTGGAATGACGCTGCATACGGATCCTGTCACCAAGAATCGCACCACCCGTAAACGGGCTGGACGGATCCACAAGAAGTACGCCAACGGTCTTGCCCGTTTTCCTGACCTCCGTTATCATAGCATCGATAAGGGTACTTTTCCCCGCTCCCGGTGAACCGGTAAAGCCAATTACATGGGCTTTACCGGTATGGTGAAAGATTTTTTTTAGCGTATCTCTTGCTTCAGGAACACCATCTTCCAGGTTTCTTATAAGGCGGGATACGGTACGAACATTCCCCTCCAGCACTTTTTTCGTTATTTCCACTAATTTTTTCCTCTTCCTCACAATCTGTGAATGAGAATCAAAACCAAATAATTTAATCTTTGATATTTGGAACGATATTCTCCTCGATCCACTTTACGATATCATCAAGGGCAATGCCCGGCACAAAAACACCTTTAAGCCCTGCGTCATAGAGTAACTGAAAATCTGCAGGTGGAATGATGCCTCCACCGATAACCTGAATGTCATCGGCGCCCAGCTCCCTCAATTTTTTTACCGTCTCGGGGAACAGAAATCGATGTGCCCCCGACATACAGCTCAGTCCCAGACAATCAACGTCTTCCTGAACTGCCGCCGCGGCGATTTCCTCCGGAGTCTGGTGACAACCTGTATAAATTGTTTCATATCCCGCATCGCGGAAACATCTTGCCAGGACTCGGGCACCCCGGTCATGTCCGTCAAGCCCCGGTTTGGCTACCATTATACGAAGCCTTTTTTTTGCCATGTCATTTTCCTCCCTGAATCGTTCTTTTAGTACATTGCGGGATCACGATATTCGCCATAAACTTCACGATAGACATCACTTATCTCCTGAACAGTACACAGGTTCTTCACGGCCTCGATGCAGTAAGGCATGACATTCTCTGCCTTCTTGCAGGCGTTCTTGATATCTCCCAGGCTCTTCTTGACTGCTTTGCTGTCACGCTTTCTCCTGACTTCATTCAGCCTGTCGAGTTGCTCCTTCTCAATGCGGTCTTCGATTTCCAGAAGGGGAATTTCCGATTCGTCTTCGATGGCGTATTTATTGACACCGACCATGATCTTTTCACCGGAATCAATCTGTTTCTGGAATTTGTAAGCCGCATCCGCAAGTTCCATCTGAGGGAATCCTCTCTCGATCGCGGCAACCATTCCGCCCATGTCATCGATCTTGTGGATGTATTCCCATGCCTGTTCTTCCATTTTGTTGGTCAGGGCTTCGACGAAATATGATCCCGCCAGTGGATCGATCGTATTAGTAACGCCTGTCTCCTCGGCAATGATCTGCTGTGTTCTCAGAGCGATTTGCACGGCGTGATCTGTAGGCAGACACCAGACCTCATCTAATGAATTGGTATGGAGTGACTGGGTTCCACCAAGAACGGCAGAGAGGGCCTCCGTTGCAGTGCGAACAACGTTGTTGTAGGGCTGCTGAGCAGTCAGGGAACATCCCGCTGTCTGTGTATGAAAACGCATCCACCATGATCTCTCATCCTTGGCCTTGTAACGGTCACGCATTGCCTTGGCCCATATTCTGCGGGCGGCGCGCATTTTTGCAATTTCCTCAAAAAAATCGATATGAGCGTTGAAGAAGAAAGAAAGCCTCGGCGCAAATTCATCTACGTTGAGTCCTTTGCGTTTTATGACGTCCTCCACATATTCCATCCCGTCGCGAAGAGTGAAGGCAAGTTCCTGTACAGCCGTTGACCCAGCCTCCCTGATGTGATAACCACTGATACTTATAGTGTTCCATCTTGGAACATATTTAGTGCCGAATTCTACAGTATCGCTGATCAGTTTCACCGATGGATCAGGCGGACACATAAATGTCTTCTGGGCTATGAATTCCTTGAGCATGTCATTTTGAATCGTGCCACCGATCTTGGTGAGAGGCACGCCCTTGATTTCAGCAGCGGCACAGTACATAGCCCACAGAACTGTTGCCGGAGGATTGATTGTCATGGATGTGGTAATCTTATCCAGGGGAATCCCCTCAACGAGTACCATGAAATCTTCCAGTGTATCAATAGCGACGCCACATTTACCGCACTCACCGCGGGCCTTCGGATCATCCGTATCATAGCCCATGAGTGTCGGGAAATCGAAAGCTGTGCTGAGCCCTGTCTGCCCGGCATCCAATAACTGATGCCAGCGTTCATTCGTATCTTTTGCGCTGCCAAACCCGGCAAACATCCTGAAAGTCCAGTATCTTCCGCGGTAGCCGGTAACCTGATTGCCACGAGTGTAAGGAAATTGGCCCGGATAGGCGATATCCTCTTCAAAATTCGTGTCTTTGATGTCTTCAGGGCCATATAGCCTGTTGATTGGCAGGGATGATACGGTGGACCAGTCATTCTTCTGATCTGCATGACTGGCCACAGCTTTTTTAACTTCGTCTTCCCACTTTCGAGCCAATTTACTGGATTTATCCATCAATTCTTTGGTAAAATACACAATTATGTCTCCTTTTCTTTGATTCGCCTTTTCTTAAAGATGTCCCGTTACTTAATGCTAATCCCCTGTTTTGTCAATTTTTATTCCCAGTTTTTCCATTTTATTATGAAGGGTATTCCTGTTTATCCCAAGAAAGGTGGCAGCAGCCGATTTGATATTGTTGGAACGTCTTAAAGCAATTGTGATTAAAATTCTTTCAACCATTGATAAAATCTCTTCATACAATTTACTTTTCCCGGGATTTTGTGAACTGAGGATCGTGACAATATCTACAAACCGTTTTTCCAGGATATTTTCTATGACTGAAAACGATGAGTTGCCAGTTTTACTCTCACTTATTCTATTGTCCGTGTTTCGTGAATTCATATGGGACCACAGTCCTTTCTAAGATAGAAATATTACCTTGCAATTTTGGGACAAAAAAACAAAAAACCTGAGAAGAAAACTGCCGGAACAGGGTCAAGAAACGAAGAGTTTCATGTAGATGATAAAAAAGAGGAGAAAGGCTGCAAGCCATATTCCCACAACATCCCATATCTTGTGAACCGGCTGCTTAACGATATCTCTCACACTCTTCTCTACTTTATCACTGTCTGTATGCTCAATGATCTCGCGAGTCAGATTTGTAAAGTTGCCATAAGAATTTGATAATGTGCAAAACCCCTTTGTAGTAGTCAAGATAAGGTATACTTTTTTTCTCAAAATTATCGTGTCAATATTTGTAATATCGTTCCAATCCAGCACTTTTCTCCTCAGGAGTTTTTGTATTTGAATGCCTTTTGTCTCTACGGTGGTTTTACGGAAGATTGTTTCGAGCAAAGAGTATGCAAGAGGGATAAATATGATGGAAAGAATGATTCTTTCTGCAGGGTGAGTATCGGTAAAAAAAACAATTACTAATAGCACGAAAAGAAAAAAAGTATCGATAGCCAGAGGAATTAAAAGTGATTTCCTTATCCTGTAAGTTGTTTTTGACATTGGTATTACCTGTTGTCGTAGGATAACAAGTTCGGGAGAATTATTCTTTTCTTATAAATATCCCGCTTTTACCGCCACTCTTTTCCATTAGTTTTATGTCTGATAGTATTATTTCTTTATCTGCAGATTTACACATATCATAAATAGTTAAAGCTGCTGTGCTGACGGCGGTCAGCGCTTCCATTTCCACGCCCGTTCGTCCAAAAGTTTTGACCCTTGATTGAATAGTTATCGCTCCGCTTTTCCTGTGGCTTGAAAAATGGATATCAATACCCGTCAATTCGAGAGGGTGACACATGGGAATCATATCGCTTGTTCTTTTGGCGGCCATGATCCCGGCGATTTTTGCGACACCGAAAACATCCCCTTTTGATACTTCTCCTTCTTCAATCGCTTTTACGGTGGTGGGTTTCATCAAGACCTTCCCTTCGGCCACTGCTACTCTGAATGTAGGCTCTTTGGCCGTAACATCTACCATCCGTGACTTATTTTTTTTATCCAAGTGGGTAAATTCTGTCATAAATATATAATCTTGCGGTTCATGGAGAGGAAACGATTAATGATCTGGCAAATCTCACTTGAAGAACTAACATAGTTAATTTTCTCAGTCAAGAAAGTTAAAATCCTTCTGGATATTCGACATAAGCCATAGTTATTTTTGAAAAGAATTCAAAAATATTTCAACAAAGCCCAAAAGCAAGAAATCCATTCCCGCCCTGCACCTTG
>DFBI01000048.1:25541-43103 GCA_002367335.1 Syntrophaceae bacterium UBA3084
CACTGTATGGTGGAACCATGGATATTATCAAAGACGCATCGGAAACCATATTCAAGAGGCTTGTCTGGCACACCGCCAAAAGAGATCAGGCCGGAATCGTACAGAAGCTCACCAACGAACAGGAGGTTCAGGAAATATACGGGCTTGGCGATGCCGGGTTTTACGGTGAACTTGGCAGCGGCAGCCATGAAAACAGAAACGATTTTAGATCAAATCCCATTAATGACTCTGTTGATTTAGTACGATTTCATGAAAAAGCTACTTTTTGCTATCAATGATTTCACATAGTTAGGGCGTCCCATTTTGCAAAAATCGCTGAATTTGACATTAAATCAACAGAGTCACTAATGTAGTGTTTGTTTTTTCTCTTGCCATTCTTCATTGTATATAGTATCCAAAGATTTATTAGCGTTGTATAATCATTGGGAGATATTTAATGGATATTGTTTGCAGAATATCTGGTGCGCGAAACAGCTTTAAACTTCTTTTAGCTTTTATTGCCATTTTTACCCTTGTTTCATGGAATTCCCCCGTTTTTCTTCATGCCGAAGAAAGCAGTTGTGTGTCATGTCATACCAGCATGAAAAAGCTTCTTGAAATCACCAGGGATATTGAGGCATCAAACCCCAAAGTGGAAAAGCCTGCCGAGTCAAAGGGGGAAGGATGAGGAGGAGCTGTGGCTCCGTTGGAGCCATACGAAAAGGTGCTTATTGATACCGACTTCCTGGATGAGGATGAAGATGTGCATGGCCAGATTTCCTGTGAGACATGCCATGGAGGAAATCCCGAAAGTAACGATTACAAAACAGCTCATGAAGGACTGGTAAGAGACCCCACCTTCCCCGATCCCTCAAAAACCTGTGGTGAGTGCCATGCAATTGATGATGAGAGTGGTCATCCGAAAATAACAGGGAAAAATAAAACTAATCTTCATGTAACCCTTGCTCCTTTCAAGAATAAGATATACCTCAGAGCAAATCCGGATTCCTGTGTACGCGACAAGATCGACGACGCCATGGGGACAAATTGTTCGGCATGCCACAGCAGCTGCGGTCAGTGTCATGTCAGCCGCCCCACATCTGTCGGGGGTGGATTCATAGATGGACACCTTTTCCAGAAGACACCTCCCGTCGAGACAAATTGTACTTCATGCCATGGAAGCAGGGTCGGAAAAGAATTCCACGGAGAAAATGAGGGCATACCGGCTGACGTTCACCACGCTGAGCATGAAATGGCTTGTAAGGCATGTCACACCGGTGATGAAATGCATGGTCACGGGATGGATAAGGAACCTTTTGACAGATATGAGGTCGCAAATAGGGCAAAGTGTGAAGACTGTCATAAGATGGCAGGTTCGGAAAAAACGGAAACTGATAAACAGGGCAAAGATCTTGTGCATCCGGACCATGCTATCCACCAGGGCAAGGTAAGCTGCCAGGTTTGTCATTCTATGCCATACAAAAACTGCTACAGCTGTCATGTGGGCAAAGACAAATCGGGTGCACCTTATTTTGAAACAGCTCCCTCAAAGATGGATTTCAAAATAGGCCTGAATCCCAAGGTGACGGAAGACAGACCTGAAAAATATGTAATAGTTCGCCATGTACCGGTAAACCCCGGCCTGTTTGATTTCTATGTCAAGGATGCCTTAACGAACATGGATAAAGCACCGACCTGGAAATTTGCGACCCCGCATAATATCCAGCTTAAGACCCCGCAGAACGGAACATGCCTCGCGTGCCACGGGAATGACAAACTTTTCCTGGCAGAGGAAGACCTTGAACCATGGGAAGTTAAAGCGAACAAAGATATTCTGGTTCCTCTTAAGCCAACTCCATCTGTAAGGCATAACTGGCTGGAGCAACCCGAACTTCACCTGAAAAAGGTGGATTGCCTGACATGCCACAATCCCTCATTGCAATCCCCCATAAGAGATTGTCAGCAGTGTCATGCGAAAGACAGTGTACTTTTGACAGCAGCCGAAGGAACTCCTGAATATTCATTAACAAACTGGAGCTTTACGAATAAGGAGCTTCTCGAAAAGGGCAATTATGTTGTGGGAAGCAACAGGATACCGGCCCTCGATATTATCGGAATCCTGCTGATAATTTTAACGTTTGCGGGATGTGCGATACACGGTATTCTGAGATTCATCAGCAGAAGGAGAAAATAAGAAAATGTCCGAGAAAATTTATTTGCATCCCGTCACCGAACGTGTATGGCACTGGATACATGCCATCCTGGTTATACTATTAATATTGTCCGGCACCCAGATACACTGGCCGGACAGTGTTAATCTTTTTGGAAGTTTTTCAAATGCTATATCCTTACACAACTGGGCTGGAATATTACTGGTCTGTGATTTTTTTCTGTGGCTGTTGTACAATCTGATCTCCAAACGCGTTTCACACTATATCATAAGAAAGGAAGATATACATCCTGGGATGATTGTGCAGGCAAAGTTTTATGCCTATGATATTTTTAAAAACAGACCCCATCCCTATTTTCCGTCTGAGGACAATAAATTTAATCCGCTGCAGAAGGCAACCTATTTCAGTTTTATGTTTGTTATGATGCCCCTTCTGCTGATCAGCGGCATTATGTATATGTATCCATATTATTTTTCATCATTTATCTCTCTTATCGGCGGCATGAAAGTTGTGGCTATTTTTCATTACATTATGGCTATTATATTTACAGCCTTTTTTGTCGCCCATATCTACCTGGCCACTACAGGTCATACCATCTTCGCCGATTTTATCTCTATGATTACAGGTTATGCCGAAAAGGAAGAACATTAACTATATCGCATTACCACGATGTTATCTCCAAAGACTTAGGATTTGTCCAAAAATAACTTATACGTTTATACCTCTCATTTTCAGGCCATCTTTAACCGATTGTCAATCGCAAAATCCTCAAAAGAGCTTAGCCGAACGGTTTTGCTCATTCATATCGATTAAACCTGAACGTCTAATTGCAGACTTCTCTCTTGACAGACCCTCGATGATCACAATTTTCCACTCAATGGCAGACAGATGATTTTAAAGATAGCTGTTGATATAGAAAAGTGAAGGATATAGCTGTCTATTTTGAGGTGTAACAAAATAATTTTCATTTTCGTTTTATTTTGTTATATTAAAACAAATTACTAAATTTAAAAGGAGGATTTAGAAATTATGGCATTCGGAATCATGGAAACGGAAATGTTCAAAAACTTCTATAGCTCACCCGAGATGAAAGAGGTTTTTGAGGAGAAGAATTACATTGAAACTATGATAGAATTTGAAGTGGCACTTGCTGAAGCTCAAGCTGAACTCGGGATGATACCTGAAGAAGCTGCGGCGGAGATAAAGAGGAAAGGTAATACTGGATATGTAACAATCAAAAGAGTAGCCGAAATAAATGATGACATCAAGCTATTTACAGTAGCCATGATAAGGGCGTACAAGGAGGCCTGTGAAGGTGATGCAGGAGAATATATCCACTACGGGGCCACGAGCCAGGACATTATCGAGAGTGCCCTGGCATGTCGCGTAAAGGATGCACTAAATATCGTTGAAGACAAATTAAAAAAAATATTGAAGACCCTTCTTGACCTTGCTGAGAAATACAAAGATACCCTTATCACAGCGAGAACTCATGGGCAGCAGGCTTTGCCCTCTACCTTTGGATTTATTCTGGCAGGTTACGCGGATATGGTTTATGTACACATAGAAAGAATACAAGAGGCAAGAAAGCGTATCTTGATTGGTAGCTGTACAGGTGCGGTGGGTGTCTCATCCGCATTTTATGCAATTGGTGGCGAAAAGATTGTCGATCTGGAAAAAATGGTAATGGATAAAATGGGTTTGGGTACCCCGTTGATATGCCATCAACCTAATAATGGTAAGTGGGCAGAGTTGCTGGATATCCTTGGTTTGATTGCTCAAACGTTTGAAAAGATCGGGGAAGATTTGTATACATTGCAGCGGACTGAAATAGCTGAGATCGCCGAGCCCTTTGATACGGAAAAGCAGATTTGCAGCAGTACCATGCCTCAGAAAAGAAATCCAATCTACGCAGAAATGATGTCTCCATTTGCGAAAGTGGTAATATCAAACGCTGCAGCCATGATGGGTTCTCACCATCGAGACGCTCGTCATTTCACCCCGTTTTATCTGTACGATCTTTTAATCCCTGAAAGTTTTCTTCTCGTGGATACAATGCTTAATGCCGGTTTGACAATCTTTAGCGGTATTCAGGTGAATGTTGCAAAGATGAAGGAAACGCTTGATCTTACAGGAGGTCTTATGACATCTGAAGCTCTGTTATTTGAACTGGCAAAAAAAACAGGGAAGAAAGAAACAGGCATGGCAATTGTTCACAGAATAGCGATGTACTCATTTGAAAATAACAGGCCGTTTATCGATGCATGTTTGGAAGACGAAGAGATTGCGCAATATTTTACGAAAGATGAGGTTAAAAAAATCCTTGCACCTGAAAATTATATTGGTATCGCTTCCAGAATTGTTGATCAAGTGGTCAATAAGTATCTGAAAATAGTATAAATGTTTAAATAGGGGTCATGCTCGGTCCTCATTCTTGTTTTCCATGATAGGTGAGACCATAAGAGGTCTTGCCTATCGCTCATTTTTGCAGGACTTTACAATTAAGGGACTAACGGCTTTGGTCTAATGACTTAGTCTGTTTGTGTAGCTCGCTCAACTTGGCATATTTGAAAAATTTGTTGACAGAATCAGTAATAGAAAGAGTAAGGCCTTGGGCTCCATCAAGAGCACCAAGTTTCAAAAAGTAGCTTTGGAAAAACGCCAGGGCCGCCCGAAATGAAGCCGACCAGATTGTCGCCTTCCTGCCCTCAATAAAGGCTTCCTGGGCGCCCAACGTTGAATAGTGATCAATCTTGATCAAGATTTTGCTCAGATCGCTCTCCGTAAAATGTTCTATGGGAACATCCAGCGCTTCCACATGACCATTGACTTCCACCGACTCATGAACTGCTGCAGAGGTCATTCGACCGAGGTTTTTCTGAAAAAGCCTGATAATCCTGTCTCCACCCCAGAGATGTTTAATCAAGCGGCCCCGGAACCAGTTCTTTCGGGGAAAACTGTAACCGGCCACATCATCCGATCCCTTCGACACGATATCCCCGATAGCCATGGCGGTTTCAGAAGGAATGCGCTCGTCGGCATCAAGAACAAGCACCCATCGGTGTTTACATTTATCGATGGCAAACTGCTTCTGCGGGCCAAAACCCCGCCACTCCTCGATAAACACATCGCATCCGAAGTCGGATGCAATCTTTACCGTATCATCTGTACTACCGGAATCCACCACGACGATTTGATCCGCAAATTTGATGCTTCCGATGCAACCGGGCATGTTTTCTGCTTCATTCTTCGTGATGATTGCCACTGAAAGAGGTATTTTTTTACCCATTGTTAGAAGGAATCCTTTAGATTAAAAATGTATGTTACCGCAGATACATAGCACAGTTGCAAGCCAATTAAAATAATGAATTTTCTGTGTGAATCTGATATAAGGGCTATCTTCGCGGGATAATCGCAGAAACATTTTGACAAAAATCTATTCTTTTAATACTTGTTAGGTAATTTTAGTTTAAACTATATTCTATAGAGAAGTGATTATAGATGAAGCCAAGAGAATCATTTCAATCGCTATTAAAACAAAAAAAAGACAAAAAAGTCTCGCTGCTGATTGGTGCCCGGCAAGTCGGCAAGACAACAATCCTGAAAGCTCTCTATAAAGAACTCAGCGCTGGCTCAAAGGCCATTTTTTTCGATTTGGACATATACAGCAATTATGAAAAGGTTAATACCTTCGAAAGTTTTGTAAACACTTTAAAATTAAATGGTTATGATGAAAATCACAGGGATTTTTTCTACGTATTTCTTGACGAATTTCAAAGATATCCCGGATTGACACTCATAGTAAAAAATATCTATGACAGATTCGATAATATAAAAATTTATGCGTCAGGCTCATCTTCAATCAAAATCAAGGATGAAATCCAGGAATCGCTCGCGGGCAGAAAACGTACAAACAATATTTATCCGCTAAGTTTTGAGGAATTTTTATGGTTCAAGGAGGATGAAGATGCTATTCAACATCTGCATAACATCGGAAAATTAAAAGGGAAACAGCTTAAACAACCAACTTCAAAACTATTGGCGTACCTGAATGAATTCATGGTAACCGGCGGCTACCCCGAAGTTGTTCTGGAAAACGACAAGGCAGATGTTCTGAAAAGCATTTTTGATCTATATGTAAAGAAAGACCTGCTGGAATATTTTGATGTCTCAAAAATCAGCCCCGCGAAACGGTTAATAGAATATCTGGCAATCAACAACGGGCAGAAAATAAAGTATAGCGATATCGGACAGATATGTTCTCTGCGTTACAAAGAGGTTCTTAATTATATTGAATTATTGAAAGAAACATACCTGATAATTGATCTGCGGCCATTTTTCTCAAACAAGAATTCTGAACTTGTCAAAATTCCCAAAATCTACTTTATAGATAATGGTGTGAGAAATTATTTCATCAACAATTTTAATCCCGTTAACAGGAGAAACGATTCCGGGTTCTTGTTTGAAGGATTCGTGCTGTCTGAATTATTGAAGAGCGGCGTAAAAACAGATGTAATCAAGTTCTGGCAGGACAAGAACAAACACGAAGTGGATATTATTCTGGATTTTATCACCAAACAGATCCCGATAGAAATTAAATATAAGGAAAACCTGAAACGTGAGGATTTCCTCGGGCTAAAAGCCTTCTGCGGCATGTATCCAAAGACACACACACCATTTCTTATCAACCTGAACAGGCAGGAGCAGGATAAAAAATATGAATTCACTCTGCCTTATGATCTGTCGTTCATAAGCAATGAATTTCTCTCGAGATAAAACTGGAAACCGCAATCATAAAATGTTAAACGAGCGTCTCATATATAAAAAATCTTCTTTCCCTAAAGGGGAATATCGAGGGGTTCCCTGCAAGTAATTATGAATATTAACACATCTACTGATACAGTACTGGGATTAAACGGACAAAGCACAAGAGAAAAAATATTCAAGATCTTAAACCTGAGCGTTCCCATATTAATGGGAATATTTATATTCTTCAATCCTTTTCCCCACACAACAGCCATCAAGGAGATCTGTTTTTATGGCTCTGTCACAATTGTCATCATTTTAATTTGCTTCAAAAAGATTGATTTTTGCTTCAAGTCACCACTTACTCTTCCTTTTGCACTCTTTGTCATCTGGGTATTTATTGGCCTTTTCTTTGCGCTTGACAAGGAGGGCAGCATACATGATTTTCGGGCACATTTACTTAACTATTTGGTATTTTATTATATTTTAATCAATTCCTTTAATTCCAGAAAACGGCTTGTTGGCCTTTCGTGGGTTATAATCATCTCCGCCACAATATTTTCGATAGGAGAGATATATTATTTTTATTTCATGCTGGGCAACAGTTTTTCTACAAAGCTTCTACCGGGACTTAACGAAATAGCAGTCAACCAGATTGGGTTCATTACAGTAACTGCTATAATCTTTTCTCTACACTACATAATTACAACGGGTAGGTTATATGTAAAAACAATCTCCTTTGTATGCCTATTCCCACTATGTATTTTAAGTGTTCTGACACAGACACGCAGCACCGCATTGGCCCTGTTCCTGTCAGTCATTATATTATGTTCCAAAAATAAAAAACTTCTGGGTGCCTGCCTGGCAATAATATTGGTTGTTGTCACCATGACTCCTGTGGGAAATCGTTTTATCCATATTAATCCGATTACCGACTTACGACTCGATATAAATTGTACTACACTTGAGATTATTAAGGATTTCCCGATAATCGGCATAGGCTTTGGAATGGAGACTTATGGAAATAGAAAGTGTATTAATCTGAATGAGTACAATAAAAAAGTCCCCGTTAAATACAGGCAAAAATCCATCCACATTTTTCCTCACTCAATATTATTCAGCATAGCAGTGCGGACCGGCCTCGTCGGATTTGCATTATTCCTCTATATATTATTTATGTCGTTTAAGACCTGCTGGAACTGCATCAGGCATGGGAAGAATGATTTTATTAGAAGGTGGGGCTTGTGTGTTGCATCTGTGCTCGTGGCAGTCATCGTTATAGGAATTTTTGAGGCGTGGTCCAGGCATGTTCAAGAGGTTGTTATTTATACAGCATTTGCCATGATGACTATTGTATGGAAACTGGACAATACCAGCGTTGAAGATTCAACCGGGACCGATTGATTAGTTATTCTCAGGAATAAATTTTAGCTTTACACTTACAAGATTTAATTAGAGCATACGATATGGCAATTACGAATATAAAAACAAAATTGACAGAGATTCTCCATGATGCCAAGGCAACTATTTGGACAGATACTGGTCATCATTTAAAAAAGGTTAAGGAGCACTCAAAAATCCTTGACAGGATCCTCATTCAAACCGATAGCGTTACCCACTATACGAATGAGTTTGAAAAAATATATTGTGGGTCCTGCGAACAGATCGATTTTTTTCATCCTGAGACCTATTTATATGTCTTAAAAAATGTTTGGGTTGTTGGGTCTGAAGGCCATTTGTTTTTTGAGCCTGATCAGTTATTTTCCGTATGTTCATCACTCAAAGGTGTAGAGGAGCGAAAAATTCGACGGCCGATAAAATCACTTGCCAAGGTAATTGAAGAACCGGTATTTATTCTTTCCAGTCGTGCTCCCGGCAACAGGGGGCACTTTTTAATCGAGCACCTCCCTCGGTTAGTGGCAAGTATGGATGCAATAAAACGATTGGGGGGATGCAAAATTTTAGTTACCCCCATGCACCGAAAGTGGCAGGCAGGCTATCTTCAAAAGTTGGAGGTTCCCGATTCAGAAATAATAGAAGCCAGTATCGGATCGACATTCTGCAAAAGGGCGTTTTATGTTCCCACGTTGTGCAAAGGAGAAATAGCTACGTGCAGTCGTGAAAAGTATTACCAGTTTTTACGGAAGTGTTTTATTGGCAGCCAAGTATCTCCCCGCAAAGGCTTGCCAATATTTCTAAGCCGTAAAGATGCACCTGATCGAAAACTCGGCAACGAGGACGCCATTTTTTCTATTGCGAAAACATTTTTCCCGGAAATGAAGCGGATTGTAATGTCAACTTTAGCCCTGAATGAACAAATCAGATTATTTCAGGAAGCGCCTGTTATTATAGGACCGCATGGTCAGCCATTTCGTGATATATTGTTTTCCAGTAATTCCATTGTCATTCAACTAATCCAGGGTTTTCGAGATAGATCAAATCAATATTACCAATGGGCTCAAAATTACAACTATGTGGGGAGTCTTGGAAAAAATTTATGCCTGTCCCTGCTCAGCGAAATCGAGTTTAATACAAACAATGACTGGATATACCCTGAGGATAAATTCGAGAAGGATATGTCACAATTAATATCGCTATTGGATAGGCAGAAGACATTTTTTTATGAGAGCTAAATCTTCTTCAAACAGGATTAACAGCCAAGGTAATGACCAGAACAACTAACACAATAACTCTATCAGCTTTTGAATGTTAATAATCAATGCTTATGAAGAAAATAATTTATGCTTATTGTTCTGATACTAAAGCATTTCAAGGCAATAAAGTTTTATCTGCTGCTTATTGTAAGCAATTCCCTGGTTTAAGCTGGATATCTGAGTTTATTGATCTTGCGAAAAACAAAGGTCATAGCGTTATAACTGGAGATGTCTGCTTAAAAAAGGTTATCGATAAAGAAATCAAGGCATCTGATGTAATTGTAATAGCAGACCTTGATTCACAAGATGCAAAGTCACTTGTTTCAATGGGTTCAAAGTCTGGAATAGTATTATGTTATGAATCACCACTTTTTGCAGAGACATTTTATGAAAATGTAGTCAGCTTTTGTACTGATTATCAAGCAGGGATTTTATTTAGTGGAATTATTGAAAATCATCTTTCCGGTAAACACAATTATTATCCAAATCACTACCCTTCATTTAGCAATGACGAGATACCCACCAATATGATTCCGTGGGAAGAGCGGAAAGAACTCGTTATGGTAGTGTCAAATAAGTACTATCGGAATTCATTCCATTCAAGAAGTATCTTAAATCTTAAAAACTTTGAAGCATGGGTGAGGGGAAAATTTAAAATCTCATCCCGTTCAATCAAAAGATATGCAATGAAAAACCAGCTTCATGATAAAAGACTCGAAGCAATTGATTATTTCTATAAAAAATCTTTATTAGATATCTATGGCCCAAATTGGGATAATTTAAACAATTTGCCTTTAAGATGGAGGACTATATTAAAGGCAAATATACAGAAATTATCACCCATGCCCTGTATAGATAAAAAGCGAACCATTTCCCATTATAAGTTCTCTATCTGCATTGAAAATACCAGCTATTCTGGTTATTTAACGGAAAAAATTATTGATTCTCTTGTTGCAGGGGCCATTCCAATATATTTAGGGGATCCCAATGTGGAAAAAATCATTCCCCATGATATATTTATCAATATGAGAGATTACAACTCTTGGAACGATTTGTATTTTAAGATAAAATCAATAGGTAAGAATGAGGGCGAGAATATGATTAAATCAGCTCGTCAATTTTTAGGATCAGAGATAGGTCAATCATTTACCTATTATAACCATGCAAAAAAAATATTTGATCTAATATCTCAGTAAGTTTATTCAATTTGGAGAGTGCTTCTCTTGTGACTAAACACAAAAACCCTGAAAGCATCCTTGTCATTGCAACGCGTCGTATAGGAGATGTCATCCTGACTACCCCCCTGATCAGGTCGCTTCGTCATGCATACCGGGATGCAAGGCTTGATGTCGTTGTTTTTAAAGGAACAGAGAGTTGTATCTCTGCGAATAAAGACATCGATACCATTATCACGATTACGGAAGGAGCAACCTTTCGAGAACAAGTCAAAACGATTTGCAAACTATTTCGCCAGTACGACCTGGCAATTTCAACTCTTTCCGGTGACAGACCCACGTTTTACTCACTGATAGCAGGGAAGATCAGCATAGGGTTTGTGGAAAATGGATATAAACATCTATGGAAACGAACGTTTCTTGATAAATATGAACTGTTTGACAACTATGAAACCCATACCATAAATATGAATTTGTCACTTCTAAAACTTATCGACGTAAAACAAATTCCTGAAGTTATAATTTCATGGGAAGAAAGCGACGAAATAAACGTCAGGCAGATTCTTCCATTTGATATGGAAAAGGAACCTTATGCAGTTGTACATGTTTATCCTATGTTTAACTATAAGATGTGGAATCATGAAGGATGGGCAGGCCTCATTCGCTGGCTTAACGCAAAGGGATTACGAACGGTGCTGACAGGGAGCAATTCACCGGATGAACGGGAATATATATCCCATCTCTGCCAATCGCTGCCAGACAGCAGCATAAACGTTGCCGGCGCACTGAGCCTAAGCGGAGTCGCTTACCTGTTAAGCAAGGCATCGGTATATATTGGGCTTGATACCGCAGTTACGCATATGGCAGCAGCCCTGGGAATTCCAACTGTTGCCTTGTATGGACCGACCAATCCCGTTAAGTGGGGACCGATGCCCCAAAATATTTCTTTTCCAGGGAAAAGTCCATATAAAAGAAAAGGAACCCAAATTCTGGGCAATGTATTCCTTTTGCAGGGCAAGGGTGAATGCGTCCCGTGTCATGAAGAAGGCTGTGATCGAAATATAGCAAGCCTCAGCAGGTGCCTTCAAAACATACCTTCTGCTGATGTGATTGAAGCCGTAAAAACAATGATGACGCAAAACAGTTGACCCACAACATTTAAATATATGGTGACAATATGAAGACCCCCCCCCCTGAAAGAAATCGATGGTTCATCCTTGCCCATTGTTTTAATATGGATGGACGAGCCGCAAGTCAGACAATAACTGATAGATTGCCGTATTTTGTGAACCGAGGAGTTAAGTTTGTCGTTCTTAGCGCCCCCACAGGAATAAAAGATACACGATTCCCTCATTACCAGATAATATCTCCGGCTCCTTCCGGTATACGGTTTGAGATGAGGTTTATTATAAAAAATAAAGTAAAAAATAAGCTGGCACAAAAGATATTAAAAGCTATATCTGCTGTTCTCTGTGCGCCCTTTTATTTTGTTGAAAAGGTATTCCTTCAATTTGATAGTCAGTGGTCATGGTTTTTAAGTGCGTCTATCAAGGGCAGTTTGATAATAAATAAATATCACCCCACGTTGCTGTATTCAACCGCAGGCCCGCCAACCACACACCTGACAGCATATATACTTCATAGAATCTATGGCATTCCGTGGATGGCGGAACTTCACGACCCCCTGATTCTGGATGACCAACCACGAAAGTGGCATAAATATTACTATAATAGATTTGTGGAGAAGATTGTATGCAATAATGCTTCAATAGTCGTGTATTTCACGAACCGGGCACTGGAGAATGCCAACAGGCGTCATCCGATAAAGAATAAAGCCATTGTTGTAAGGCCGGGCGCGACCCCACCGGATTTCCATAATATTCATTATGCTAAGACGGATAAAATACACTTCGGTCATTTCGGGTCACTTGATAAGACAAGAAACCTGGGAATATTTATCAGGGCACTTTATGAATTAATCAAGCAAAAGCCTGATTTAAAAAGCCGCATAATTCTTGATGTATATGGTTGTGAGTTAGATGGCGTATCGCGAAAGGCGCTTAATAAATACCCTCTGGGAGAAATACTGGTTGAGCATGGTAGATTGGAATACGATCCCAAAACCGGCAAATCCGGGAGACAGCAGGTTATGGAAGCCATGAAGAGTATGGATGTACTGGTGGTATTACACGGCGGTGAGGGCAGCGTCTGTTATGAATATATTCCTTCGAAACTATATGAATATTTACTGACTGGGCGCCCTGTTTTAGGGCTGGTTGAAACTGGTACAGAACTGGAAGGATTCCTGATAGAAAACAATCACACGTCCGTTGACAAAGATGATATCTCAGAAGTTAAGAAAGCCATCGAGTCGTATGCCGATAGGTGGGATACAGAGGGATTGGATGACAATCAGGTTGCGTCTCCTTTTACGGTCGAGGCAACGGTGGACAAACTGATGTCCGCAGTCTCTGAGATTGACGCTGTTACCTGAACCGGTGTTGATCAATACATGTGGTCAGCTTTTTTTATTGTCGTATAATAGAGGGTTATATAGGAGAAAACAAAATGAAAGTTCTGAAACAGAAGGTAGAAAAAATAGTCCTGTTTTGCAAGTCCTATGACAAGGACATGCTCCGAGCACGCCGCATGGCTGAAAGCGTTCATCGCTTCAATGCGGACAACATTCCCCTGTACATTAGCGTACCTGCATCGGATCTAAATCATTTCAAACAATGCTTCGGAAACATCCCCTGCCATTTCATTACGGATGAGGAAATACTCAGTAAGAGTTGTCAGGTTTACGGTCCACTACCAAAACTGTTTCCCTCTGATTTACTGCAACAACTGATAAAACTTGAATTCTGGCGAATGGGTTTCTGTGAAAATTATCTTTGGCTCGATTCCGATTCGTACTTTATCAAAACATTTCATATTGCGGATTTTTTTCATGATGAGACCACACCATATACAATTCAATATCTTTCGGAAGACTTGTTTGGCTTTGCCAAAAGGACAAATAATAAAAAAATAATCAATGACTTCCAAAAATTGGCAATACACTTTCAGGAATTGTTCAAACGGTCCGGGGCACTCTATAATTTCGGATCACCACCACTTATATGGTCATGTAATGTTCTGAAGAGTCTATATGAAGATTATTTGAGACCTAAAAATAAAACAATCTTCGATTTACTTCAGGAATACCCCTGCGAAATGCAATTATATGGCGAGTATCTATTATTCAGCAACACAATACCGTTAGTCCCTGTTGATCCTTTATTTAAATTTTATCATTATGCTGAACAGTTTTTCGAGGAACAGATGAATGGCGAATCGGAGTTTTCTCTTTCCGAAAAATATCTTGGTGTTGTCATGCAGTCAAACTGGGCAAAGCTTCCAGAACCGAAAAAACCGCCACTCGTTCGTTTGAAAAATTTCTTTTGCAAATTTGGCAGACAAATCAACCAGGGAATTAGAAGTATACGAAAAAATGATTAAGCAGGACTGATGCTAATATCTTTAAGAGCTGAAAGCAGAGTGTTCCTAAATGCCTGCCGAGAGCAGGCTTTGGCGTAGCGCAAAGCCGCCTGCTGAAATTCGCTCATTTCTGATTCTGTTAATAATGCCGCATTATCCATGCACTTTTTCAGTTCATAAGCGTTACCGGAACGGAAAAGCCAGCCAAGATTATGCTTGCGTACTCGCTGCCCCACAAGCCCCTCATCTGATGTAATAACCATTTTGCCTGCAGCCGCAGAGAGTGAAAGCACACCGCTGGAACCGAAATGTTTTATATAAGGTAATAAGACAACATCACTTGCACAAAAGCATAAACTTTCCTCAGAATCAGAAACATAGCGATTGAGAACCTTTGCCATCCCCCGTTCTTCCAGTTGCGAAAGCCCCTTTAAAAGTTCACGGTCTTTAGAAATCCTGCCGGCGCATAGAAGGAATAATCGTGAATCAGGGGATGATTCCAACATAACTTGAACTGTTAGATGCAGGCCTTTTCTCCGGTCACCAATTCCATAGTTAAGCAGGACAAACCGATCTTGCGGAATCCCCAATGTTTTTCTTGCATCTTTTTGACTATGGGAAAAGTTCCCATCCCAGGGATCGGGAAGAAAATGAAATACAGTATCGGTATATTTTTCTTTTGCATTGGCAAATAGATATTCGTCCATCAAAAATATATTTTTAAACCAGCGTTGCCGGCAAAGCCTGCGAAAACCAGTGGCTTTTATTATGTTGCCGGGAGGCCATGTTGGATTCGCCAAAAATCTTGGGCGAAAATAAACACCGGATAGACGTCCTTGAAGAGGCTTGGGGGGATAAATTCCAATTGAGGCGCATCTCAGACAGTGAGAGGCAATATCATCAAGATTATTTATAAAAACTTCTTGAGCACCGCTTTCGTTGAAGCATTTAGCAAGAGCCTTTAATTTGCTTCCTTCATACAATTTACCGACCTCATTAAAAATAGATATAACCGAGACCTTATTGATTAATTCTGAAAGCTGCTTTTGAATTAGTTCTTTTGCCTCCGGCCGCCAATCCACTGCTAATGTTAACCTGAAGCCGGCAGTCAGCAAATCCTCAGTAACATAACGCAACCAGCTTAAATGGTGGCCTTCCACCCTGGATTCAAAAACCAAAATATGTGGTTGAAAAGATTTGGGCATTAAGTCTAACCCCTGAGTATAAAGAGAATCGTAACCATTTACTTAAACAATATAAATATAACATCAATTAATATTATATAAAACCTGTTTGCCGCTTTTGTGCTCTTCGATCAAACCTTCCTGTATCAATTCTATCAGGTGCACATACGTTTCATTTAAGGCAAGAAACTTATCAAATCCGGATAAATCCTTTCCAAAAATATCTTGAGAAACCTCAAACGTCGTCTTGGGTCTTTCCTTTACGGAAGCAAAGACGAGATCCCCTCTCTTTTTATGGTGTCCTCTCATTTCCTCAATTCTCTTTTTTAAGTCTGAAAATGGTGCCCCGTGGGCAGGAAAAATTCTTGATACCGGCAGATCCTGAATGCTGGTTAAGGAATCCAGGAAACTCCGCAAAGGGCGAAATTCGGGGCAAAATAAGTCCGGACCTAAATTCGGTGTAATCTCCGGTAAAATATGATCACCGGAAAGGAGAATGCCTTCTTCCCGGAAGAAAAAACATATATGATCCCGTGTATGTCCGGGAGTTGGAAGTATTTCAAATGTCTTGTCATCAATGGTATATTTCTTGTTAAAATCCAAACACTCATCCACCTGAAAAGGAAATATTGCTTTTTTGAAATGGCGAAGCAAACCCACTAAGCCGTCAACGGTTTTTTCAGTAAGCCCTTGCTCTATGTAAAATTTTTTTATTTTTTGAATAGCCAGTCCTTCATTTTTGTGATTTTCTATGATTTGTCTGCCGGTTTCTGACATGTAAATAACAGCTCCCGAGATTTCTTTGATTTTTCCGGCCATACCGCAATGATCTACATGATGATGGGTAATAAATATACTGTCTATATCGTGAACCGATTTGCCGATGGTTTCCAGCGAGTCTTCAAGTTTTGAAAAAGAACCAGACATGTTAAGTCCTGTGTCAAACAGGGCTACTCCTTTGTCATGAACCAGAATGATAACGTTGACATGTTTGAGGCGAAAAGGCATGGGCAACGTAATCATGTAAAAATTCTCAGCAATTTCTTTGATCAATATTTTCAATTCCTTTTTGTCAGTTTGTATACTTTTCGCGTCAAACAGGGCGCCATTTGCCAGACCTCAATATCTTCTGCCAGGGCAGGCGTGAAACTGAGAACCTGGGTAGTTACATTTTTTCTTTTAATTGTTCTATTTGATATGTGATTTTTTGTAGCGAATGATCCATGTTCGCGAGACCATCTATGGCCTTTTTCTTAACTTGATGTTCGTTACCGATCATTTCCATCATCTTTGATATATCCGTCGTAAAAATCTGGAAACGATCAAACAACATATCATAAAGGGTATTCGAAGCCACATCAACAAGTTTATAGATGTATTGAAATTTGAGGTTTTCCCGGTAGTCACCTAAATGAAAAACAAGTGAATGCTCCGTTTCCCGCTTAATCCTTTTTATACTGTCACGTAACGCAAGAATTTCTCCTTCTTCCTGATTTTGAATCGATCTTTTGAATAATTTTTTTATAAGTCTGGCAAAATTGTAATAGCCAAGACGTAGAATAGCTTCCGTACGAACCTTTGCAGTATACTGAAGTGAAGATGCAAGAGGTGGCACACGAAGACCTGTCATCTTTTTTATCGTATCTACACTAAAAGAGAACTCATAGTCAAAATCGTGTTCTGTTAATTGTACGCCTACATTTTTCAAGGTTTCTTTATGCCTACTGATAGTATCCTTCACCATTGCGTTGTAAGGTCGGGCAACATTGCTCAAAAGATCGTTTATTTTTTTCTCTTCCTCATGGGCAAAGTGGATCAACCGGAGATTGATCTTCTCTGCCATAAAAAGATCAAGCGCATTTTTAAACTCCTGAAACACTATATAAAGGGTTGCTGATAATCCCATTCCTTCAAGGTCATCTTTCTTCTCCTGCAAATCGACATGATAATTTCTGACGAATTCCCGAATATCCCTGATAATATCTCCGTAATGTACATCCAGAAAACGATTGATATCTGTTGCAAGTTCTCGCTTTATTTTCTGTGTTGTCCCATCAAGGGTATTCCTGACCATTGATTTTATCTGATCCATTTGTTCTTGTTCATACGTGATCTTTTCAACAACCTCCACTGCGTCATCGGCATTTTTCGAAAGGATATCGCTATTTATTTT
>DFBI01000194.1:0-3703 GCA_002367335.1 Syntrophaceae bacterium UBA3084
AAGGTCTGTAGTATCAGAGCATTCGATAGATTCGGGCATGAGAAGGTGTAAACTTTAAAGAAATCAAGACCATTCGAAAGGTTTTTAATGATGCAGGAAATATTGACCGTTGCTACATATCTTGTTGTTTGGCTTGTTTGTGACTATGTTATAGGAATTCAAAGTGGATTGATCAACCTTCTCATCTCTTTAGGCGCCGCTGTGTCTGTCTATGTCTTTATCGGTGTTAAAGAATATACAGACAAAAAAAGAAAAGATGAAGAATAAATAACGGACGTCCTTTTCTCAATCGAGAAGAGGACGTCCGTTTCATAAGAAAAATGATGAATATGGGTACAACTGGTTTTAACGATGAAAAAGAGATTTATTAAGACCAACATAGGGATTTCAATCTGTCTTGCGACGTTAGCCGTTATCATATTGATTCTTTTGATAGCTCTAACCATCAAGCATGCGAGGGAAAAAACTATGGTGGAGCAGTTTAGTAAGCAACAGATGGCTATTGCCAGAGGAACAGCTGCCGGAATAGAAGATCTCCTTATTGGTATTGAGAAGAGTATGATAATTCTGTCCAGACTCCCATGTGTCAGGGGAACCATGCCGGGAATTACCATCCAGAGCATGAAGGTAATTTATGACAATATGGAGGGAAAGGCTGAATTTATAATTATAGAGAATAGAAAGGGAGTGGTTATAAATAGTTACCCTTCTTTTCCTCTTAAGGGGAGAATGGGTGAAAGTTTTGGGTTTCGCCATTATTTTCAGGAGGTGAAAAAAACAGGAAAATCCTATGTGGGTGATCTGGTGCTGGTAGGCAGTGAAAAGCCTAAAGATGTAGAAGGCGGGATTGAATCGATTATTGTTGCTGTTCCTAAATATGATTCAAAAAATGAATTCTCCGGCGTGGTTTTGGCCGCCCTTTCTGTTTCCACTATAATCGATCGGTATATTAAGCCGGTCGAGTGTGGTGTGTCGTGCTACTCCTGTATGGTGGATGATAGCGGCATAATACTTTTCCACCAGGATGCAGAGTTTACAGGTAAGGATATAGCAATACTCGAAGATGTAAAATCTGAGGGAGGAATATTTCTCAAGGATGCGCTTCTGAGAGGAGAAGAAGGATATGGCGAGTATATGTTGCTCGGAAAAGGTGACAGGGTTGAAAAGAGCATCGTAGCCTATGCCCCGATTCACCCGGGTTCACGAAAATGGATGATTGCTGTTAGCACCCCTCGTGATACGGCGATTTCATCTCTGCGCAAGACCTTTTTTAATATCATGTTTGTAGCTGTCGGGTTGATTGCGGCGGTTGTTATCGGAAGTATATTTACGGTCTATTCGGCAAGGAAACGCCTGCGTCTCGGGGAAGAACTGAAGCGTCTCAGGGAAAGGAGCAAATGGCAGGAAAAACTTGCCGGGGAGAAGAGGACTATTGATGGAATCATAGAAGGTTTTCCCATACCCACCTTTGTAGTGAACAGAGAGCATAAGGTCATTCTCTGGAACAGGGCATGTAAGGAACTGACAGGTTTTGATGCTGGAGATATGATCGGTACGGACAAACACTATCTTCCTTTCTATAGCCAGAAGAGGCCCCTTATTGCCGACTTTATTATTGACAATGATATTGAGGGGCTTAAGAAGTATTACAGTGCCAGAGATGTGAAAAAATCGAAAAATGTGGAAGGTGCCTATGAAGCGAGAGATTTTTTTAAAGACCTGGGAGGAAAGAAACGACATCTCTATTTTGTGGCGGCTCCCATTTATGATGAAAAAGGAGAAATTGCTGCAGCCATTGAGACGCTTCAGGATGTGTCAAAGGAAAAAGAGATGGAAGTCAGCCTGACGGAATATACCGAAACTCTCCGGAATGAGTTGGAGGAGAATATCAATCTCAGGGAAAAAATCGAAGACCTTTACAATTACCTCCAGTCAATCCTGGACAGTTCGCCGGACAAGATATTTAACGTTAGCAGTAACGCTATTATCAACTATATGAGCAAGGATCTGGAGAGAGAGGATGGTTTTATTTCACATCACGTCAAGGGTAAACACTATATGGAGGTTATTGCCCCTGAAATCATAGATATTACTCTGGACAAGTGGGAGGATGTGAAAAGAGGCATTTATACGCCTTATGAGGTTCAGGTCAACTCAAGAGATGGCTCGAAGAGGACGTTACTTATGACGCCATGCCCCGTGAAGGGAACTGACAGTTATCTTTATGTGCAGCGTGATATTACAGAGTTTAAGAATCTGGAGAGAAAGTTTTATGAGAGCCAGAAGCTTGCAGCAGTCGGCCAGCTGGCTGCCGGTATTGCCCATGAAGTAAGAAACCCCCTGTCTTCCATAAAGATGAGTCTCCAGATCCTGGAAAAACGCATGCGGCCATCAGGGAATGATTCAAAGAGATTCAGGATTGCCCAGAGAGAAGTCGATCACCTCGAAAAGCTCGTCAATGATATTCTTATTTTTGCGAAACCGTCGGAACCCCAAAAGGAGCCTTCAAATATAAAGAGAATTCTCGAACATGCCCTTGCGATGGTGGAAAAATCTGTATCAGACAAAGAAATACATATTCGGACAAGATTTGAAGAAAACATTCCCCCCATTGAAGTTGATCCGGCAATGCTGGAGCAATCATTTATAAATGTCTATCTGAATGCCATCGATGCCATGGAGGCTAAAGGAAAGCTTTGTATATCGGCAAAGCTGATTGACGATGGCGGTAAATCGGTATTGGTCGAGGTTGAGGATGATGGATGCGGTATTGATGAAGAAGATATGCCACATCTGTTCAACCCATTTTTTACCAGAAAGAAGTATGGCACAGGTCTGGGGCTTACGCAGGTTAAAAAGATCATCGATCTGCACCAGGGTGCCTTAAAAATCTTAAGTAAAAAAGGAGAAGGCACCACGATTATGGTGACCTTACCGATAGAGCAAAAACGAGTGAATGGTGAAAGCAGTCATTTATAATACTGTCCACTGTGTTGAGGAACAATAACATGTCAAAAATTCTCGTTATTGATGATGACGCTTCCATCTGTGAAACCCTCGATCTCTATCTGACTGAGGAAGGATATGACGTGCATACGGCTGCAACCGGTACAAACGGTTTAAATAAGTTTGTTGAAACATCGCCGGATGTCGTCATTCTCGACATCAGACTTCCCGATATTGACGGGTTTGCGGTTCTCGAGGATTTACAAAAAGAGGGTGATAATTTCAAGGTGATTATGATTACCGCTCATCATGATATGGACACGACGATTCATGCCATGAAGGAGGGTGCATTTGATTATATTCACAAGCCGGTTAATGTGGATGAACTCGATATGACTATCAAAAAGGCCGTAAATATCCTGGACATGGAAAGGAAGATGAGCGGCCTTCTCGTGGAGGCTGAACCTTCCCGGCATTTCAAAGTGGGGGATATTATCGGTAATGGCAGGGAGATGGAGAAGATATTTAAGACCATCGGTGTCGTTTCTCAAAGTAAAACAACGGTTCTTATCCAGGGCGAGAGTGGGACAGGCAAGGAATTAATCGCCAGGATCATTCACAACAACACGTCAATGGATGAACCCTTCATAGCGGTTAACTGTTCTGCCATTGTGGATACACTGCTTGAATCGGAGCTGTTCGGCCACGAGAAGGGCTCATTTACAGGGGCATTCGCCAGGAAACCTGGGAAGTTCGA
>DFBI01000194.1:3845-4418 GCA_002367335.1 Syntrophaceae bacterium UBA3084
AAGCTCTGGTAAGGGAAGGAAAATTCAGAGATGATCTTTATTATCGTCTTAACATTATACTCATCATGATTCCTCCACTCCGGGAGAGAAGAGAGGATATTCCACCCCTTGTTGAGTATCTCCTTAAGAAAATCAACCGGGATCTTCACAAGAGCGTTATTGGTGTATCTGATGAGGTAATGGACATCTTCCTCAAATACCCTTGGCCCGGTAATATCAGAGAATTGGAGAATCTGCTGGTCAGGGCCACTGTGGTGGCCCATGGACATACCCTCGAAAGGGAAAGTTTCCCGGATCTTATCGAAGATGTTAAAAATAAAGGTGCAAAAGAGGAAATTGGAGAGGATAATCTCGCGGATTCGGGGAGATTCCTGACCCTTGACGAGGTAGAGGAAATGCAAATCAGAAAAATCGTCAGTAATAGCGATAAAAATAAAGGGGAGATCTGTGAGATTCTTGGGATCTCTCGTCCCACCTTTGAGAGGAAACTGGAAAAGTATGGGATTACCTTTGAGAGAACATGATTGAATATTTCATTAAACGCTACTGAACGTTTCTTTAAAAAACCTTCCG
>DFBI01000194.1:4431-8662 GCA_002367335.1 Syntrophaceae bacterium UBA3084
AGTTTTTATTCATAAATCTGTCAAACTGGCACGGTTATTTCATTAATATAAGGTAAATTAGAAACTTGAGCTTAATAAAAACACTCGTAAAGGAGGACATAAATTATGAAAAAGATTTTTCAAACATTGATTCTGGCGGCCTTTGTTGTGCTGGCGACCGCATCATTCGGTTATGCGGAATATATAGCTGCAGCTACAGACAACTTTCCCTACTTTCACCTCGGATGCCTTATCGTGGGCGGTTTGATTATCACCTCTCTGAAACACAAGTATTCCAGGATATATCTCAGCGAGGCGATTGGTTCCTTTGCTCTCTATGCGGTTCTTGTGGCACTTTTTACGGTACCTGTTGTGGATGCTCTCAAGGCCTTTGTTAGTTAAGTTTTAATATCCGCGACCATTTGGTCGGGATATTTCAACCCTCCTTCCAGGTGAGGGAAGGTTGACAGAAAGGAGGATAAATATCATGATGATCACACATAGAAAAAATCAAAGTGCATTAAACTACACCGGGCTATTTTTTCTGAGTGTCTGGGGTTTGGCCATCGTCGTTTTCTCGTTCTTATTCTTTCTGGTCGGTTACTGGATAGACGGAAAGTTCAATACGGAGCCAACCTTTATGCTCGGCTTATTCTTTCTGGCCCTGTTCTTGAGCATCGGCAGATTCTACAAGGAAGCGTGGCAGAAAAGGAAAGAAGTATAGGAAGCACCCCGTTACATGATGTATATACATGAGACACGATCCCGCTTTCCCAATGAAAATCCCCCCTTTTAGTAAAAGGGGGGATTTTTTTGTCTATTCTTTTCCCTGCATGTTATTTTCCCAGACTTTTTTCAGTCTCCAGTACATCCAGAGTTGTCTTGATAACCGTGTCAGAGGTTAATGACATACTGTCTATACCGCATTCGACCAGGAATCTGGCAAATTCAGGATAGTCACTCGGAGCCTGTCCGCAAATACCGATCTTTTTGCCCATTCGTCTAGCCTTTGTAATGGCTGTTTTTATCAGGTCCAGGACGGCCTGATTTCTCTCATCAAAAATATGGGAAACCTGGGCGGAGTCCCTGTCCAGCCCAAGGGTTAACTGGGTAAGGTCGTTGGATCCTATCGAAAATCCGTCAAAGACCTTGCCGAATTCTTCAATGAGGATGACATTGCTTGGAATTTCAACCATCATATAGATTTCAAGTCCGTTTTCTTCCTGCACTATGCCGTTGTCCGCCATAACCTTTACAACCCGCTTACCTTCTTCAACAGTACGGCAGAAGGGAACCATCAATTTTACGTTGGTCAGCCCCATTTCATTTCTTACCTTCTTCATGGCCTCGCATTCCAGAACAAACCCTTCCCTGTAGCGGTCGTCATAATAGCGTGAGGCGCCTCTGAATCCGATCATCGGATTTTCTTCATCTTCCTCAAAATATGTGCCACCGATGAGGTTCGCGTATTCATTGCTCTTGAAGTCGCTCATTCTGACGATGACATCGTTCGGATAAAATGCGGCCCCTATCTTTGCCACACCCTGAGCCAGCTTATCGATGAAGAATTCCGTTTTGTTATCGTAGCCCCGGGTGAGCATTTCGATTTCATTCCTGGTTTTCTCATCTGTTACCCTGTCGAATTGTACCAGCGCCATTGGATGGATTCTGATGAAATTGGTTATAATAAATTCCAGTCTGGCCAGTCCAACGCCGTCATTAGGAATGGCTGCAATATCAAAGGCATTTTCTGGGTTTCCCACATTCATCATGATCTGGGTTTTTGGTCGTTCGAAGTTTTCAAGATTAACCGTTTGGACATCATATTTCAGTATGCCTTCATAAACTGCACCCACTTCACCTTCGGCGCATGATACGGTTATTTCGCTGATACCTGCGATTTTTTCCGTTCCATTTTCCGTACCGACAATGCAGGGAACACCCAGCTCCCGGCTGACGATGGCGGCATGACAGGTTCTTCCACCCTTGTTCGTCACGATGGCGCCAGCGATTTTCATGATCGGTTCCCAGTCAGGATCTGTCATATCGGTAACCAGGACTTCTCCTTTTTTGAAGTCTTTAATATCGTTGACACTTTCTATGACATTCACCGGTCCCGTACCGATTTTGGCCCCCACGGCAGTGCCCGTAACAAGGGGTGTTTTCGTTTCGAGAAGTGCATAGGTTTCAAGGACGTTTACATCTTTTTGAGACTGAACCGTTTCCGGCCGTGCCTGGAGGATGAAGAGCTCGTCCGTATTGCCGTCTTTCCCCCACTCAATATCCATGGGTTTGAAAAAACCCGCCTTTCCCGAATAGTGATCTTCAATAATCGTTGTCCACCTGGCGAGGGTTAGGATTTCATCTTCTGTAACACAAAAACGTTCTCTATCTTCTGCCGGTACAGGAACGATTTTGGTCGACTCATCTCCATCGGTTGAATAAATCATTTTTACTTCTTTCGTTCCCAGTTTTTTCTGGACAATGGGTCTGTGTCCATCCCTGAGAGTGGGTTTAAAAACATAAAACTCATCAGGATTGACGGTTCCCTGAACAACCATCTCACCAAGGCCATGGGAACCGGTTATCAATATGGCATCTTTAAATCCCGATTCCGTATCGATGGAAAAGATAACACCGGAGGAAGCAATATCCGATCGCACCATTTTTTGAATGCCAATGGAAAGAGCAATGGACATGTGATCAAATCCCTTATCCTCTCGATAGGAAATGGCCCTGTTTGTGAAGAGAGAGGCGAAGCATTTTTTACACGCATCGATGAGATTTTTTTCCCCTTTTATATTGAGATAGGTTTCCTGCTGTCCCGCGAAACTTGCATCGGGAAGGTCCTCTGCCGTTGCGGAACTTCGCACCGCAACATCTGTATTTTCTTCGTATTCTTCACAGAGTTTATGGTAGCTATCAACAATTGCTTTTCTGAGGTCGTCCGGCAATGGAGCACTGTAAATAAGAGAGCGGACTTTCTCTCCCCTTTCGCTTAAATTCTGAATATCATGGGTATCCAGGTCTGAAAGGATGTTCTCTATTTTGTTTTTGATACCGGAAGAGTTAAGCAGGTATCGATATGCATAGGCCGTAACGGCAAAGCCGTCGGGAATACTGACTCCCCTGGCAGTAAGTTCTCTTCTCATTTCACCAAGAGATGCATTTTTACCTCCTACCTGGGGAATATCCTCCAACTCTATTTCGTCAAACCATACTACTAAATTATCGTCCTTCATTGGTTTCCTCCTAACAACATAGTAAACTCAATCTATTTTTATGTCAATTTTGTTCTTTGAAGTCAATAAAAATATGAACTATGTTAATGCAATATGATTATGTCACCCCTAAGTTGCAATATGATTATGTCATCTCCTTTTTGAATCAGGTAGAGAAGGAAGTATCTCAAGATGAGAAGGAGCGCTTCATGGAAGAGGGGATGACGTTTTCTCGTTGGAAAAAGGTGATACGTTCATCTTGCAGGGACAGAGATATTTTTACTTATGATGGAAAACACGGTGTTGTCTTGTTGGAAAATTGCGGACATAAGACTTGAATGCTTATTCTATTAAAAGAGAACTTGTATGATCAGGGTTGAGAGTAAAACAAACGCAGAAATATATCCAATCCACCAGAGAGGTACCCACCATGTGGCAATGGAAGAAGTTGCAGCTGTATCTTTCCGGATGATGGGATCAAAAGAACTTGGGAATCCGATCTTATTATAGGATTCTACTCGATAAACTGACAAATCGGCGCCACAGGAGGGACAAACAACAGAATAAACACCCGTATGCGGATTATGACCTGAATACCGAAAAATTCTGGATGACGGGGTTGTATGGGAAGAACCTATTTCTATTCTTCCTTCATGACCACAACCCATACATTTTATATTTCCTGTGATCATATTCGATTCGATTCTATAGGAAATCGCCTGCCGACTTTATAACTGTTTTATGATAAGACCGCAAAAAAACTACATAATAACAAAGCATTCCGTGCTAAATATACTTTATAATTAGAAAAGGCAATATTAATTGATTGTTGGGAATATATTAGTAATTACCTAATACTATGATAATGATAACAGGTAAGATTGAAGGTTAAGTTTTTTGTTCTTTAACCCAAGCTTTGATCTGATATTGTTTCTATGAAAATCAATCGCGCTTGTAGACAGATTCAGCATTTCTGCTATCTCTTTTGTGCATCTGCCCTCTTTGACGAGATTGGCTACCTGAATTTCTTT
>DFBI01000194.1:8736-12582 GCA_002367335.1 Syntrophaceae bacterium UBA3084
AGAACCTTCATGGCGATGTTGGTTTCCTCAAGATAATTAGACTTAATTTTCAATTCGTGTTCTCTTTTTTCCAAGGCTTTTTCCGCTTGCCTGCGCTTGGTAATGTTACGTGTGACTCCAAGTATACTCACGACCCGGCCGCCTGGATCTCGCAGGAGAGTTATTGTAACCTCGGTCCAGATTGTCGAGCCATCCCTGCAGATCAGTTCAAGCTCAAGGTTCCGCGGCGTTAAGGAATCACCATGCGCAGACCTTTCCATGGCCGCTTCCTTCTTAAGGACCTGCATGGCAACATCAAGAGATTCCGGCGTTAATATTTCCTTCAATGTTTGATTTACTGCTTCCTCGGGGCTGTAACCTCTCATACGTTTAACTGAGGGACTGGTGTAAGTAAACCGAAGGTTGGTGTCCATTGTCCAAATGACATCTGACACGTTTTCAGCAAGGAGACGGTACTTTTTCTCGCTCTCTCGCAGCGCCTCTTCCGCCCGTTTAATCTTGGTGATGATATTTGATAGATTTTCAATTTCTATAAGACGTTTTTGTCCGGATTCTTTCGCAATCTGCCGATAGTATCCTGACTTGTCCCTTTCTTCCTTTAATAGTCGTTCTAACTCCAGGATTTGATGTTGCCCGTTCGTTTTTTTATCAGACATTTTTATCATCCTCGGCCAAAATTACCAGAACGCCAGTCCAGTCCAATCCCCTGCTCTTTTTTACAAGGGGGGCAATTTCTACACCTGAGTAAAATCCCAATAAGGAAATATTGTAAAGATTCAATGCGTCCTGGACTTTAGAAGCCTCTTCAATTACCGTATTCGAATTATCGGCCGTACGTCCGGCACAGTCAATATACATGCCGAACACTGCCTTTTTCCCATCTTTCTCAATCTTTTCAAGCAACTCTGCTGTATTTCTTTGAGCGGATTTCATCATGAGCTCTGTATCTCTTAACATAAACTGGATCTCCATGCCTGTTTCAAAATCCGCCTCAAAAATGTTAATACCCCTCCCGTTAGGTAGAATGCCTGTAATCAATCTATTTACATAATAGTTTTCCCTGGGTTTCCCGTATTTCTCTCCGAAGTTTGCCCCTATGGTTAAGTTATTGACAGGGTGTTGCTTCCGCCAGTCCCGACTTGTAAAAATTTCATCGATAATTTCAACGATGGGTCTATCATCAAGTTCATAAATTTCGGAGCCCTCCACCCGGGTAATCCTGTGATAGATTCCATCAAGGGGTGTACAGCCATGCATAATCCGGTAATATGGTTGAAAATTTCCAGATAATGCAAGACCTGTGACATATTGACTGCCCACAGAGGAACCACAGAATTGTTGAGTACTACTAAATGCATAATCTCCTAATAACCCGGCTCCAACAACAGGTACGTTGGGTGAGAGTCTCTTTTCTATGCCGGCAAGTAAACCGGATGAGGTGTTTAATACAGGCGGTTTTGTCTTTGTTGCCGGAATCCTGACAGAATCGTAAAACATGAGTAACATTTTATCTTCTGATTTGCCTGACAGTTCTTCTATCAATTTTTGCCCAGCCGATTGTTCTCCTTTGTTTAACTGGCCCACGGAAGCAACCCTGAATTGAATCATGTCGGATTCTATAATTGCGGCGCCGGCTGGTGTATTCTTATATGATAAATCATTATTCGTGATGACACCTATAGCTGAGCCGCCAATAATCGGTATGTCTTTACCTACAACAGACTGTAAGCCGGCAAAAAATTGATTATGATCAAGTTGCCCCGAACAAAAGGCAAAAACAAGATCAGGCCGGCGTAAACCTTGTGCCATCATGGCTTTTTCAGCTACAATCCTGCCGGATGAAAAGGCATCGGGTTCATTACAATAACCGACACCAACTTTTGTATTTTTCACTTTCATATTTTCAAACGCCTCTAATCGTTTGAATGAGATCATTTCAATATCGGTTCGGTAAAACCGATTTCTCCCGCATAATCGAACTGTCTTTGCCACGGTATGTTAGGATGTGCCTGGTTGAAGGTATCAGCGCCGACTAGTTTTATGGCTTCCCGGTCTACTGTCACGGGGTGATATCCCCCTATAAAACCCAAATCCGCGGCTATTCCGGGGTTATCTCCCGGCATGCAGTCGCATTCTGCGGTTATTTTAACGAGTGCGTTGATAAGCAGGGTTTTACTTCCAATGCGATTCCAGACTGCTGCCGCGGTTTCTACCAATTTTTCCTGAAATATCGTTGCGTCTGTATTCCAGAAGACTTTCAAAGCATACGCCGGACACAGCGCGATACACTGGGCGCATCCAATGCACTTCTCTAAATCGTATTCAGGATATTCATCATCAGCAAATGTTGCCGCACCTGTAGGACAGGAATCAACACAAATACCGCACTTGGTGCATTTCTTCCGGTTTAAAACAGGGTGTGCATCGGAGTGCATTCGCTGCTTTTGAGCCCGTGATGCAAAACCCATAGAAATATTTTTAATGGCTCCTCCAAATCCGGCGGCTAAATGTCCCTTGAAGTGAGAAAAAATAAAGAAGCCATCAGCTTTATCCACGAGAGAGGTGACCTGTGCCGTTTCAAAATGCCTGAATCCTGCTTCTACATCCACCACATCATGCCCGTCTAATCCATCCCCGATCACAACAGGGCAGCCGAGAAAGTCCTGTGTAAAACCATGCTCTTCAGCGGTTTTCAACGAATCTTTCCCTGTACGACGGCCACCGGAATAGAGAACTGTGGTATCGAAAACAAACGGTTTGACACCATGTTCTTGGAGCCGGTTTGCTATTTCTCTGGCATAGTGAGGTGGCAGAAAACTTGTATTGCCTATTTCACCCCAATGAAGCTTGATACCAACAGAATCGCCTCTTTGATAAGGAAATTCCAATCTGTCAAGAAGGGAACGGAAAGAAGTCAGGTAATCCTCCATGTTTCCGCCTGTCTTTTGAAAGATGACGTTGCTCATAGTAACTAATCTCCATTTTGTGGGTTATCCAAGAGTAAATGAATTTAAACTATTTGATTTTGTTTGATATTCTAAAAATTCATCAGGAGATTTCCCAATTGACGCTTTTTCGAAAGGGCACATACCATCGCCTTTTCGGTTAATGATGTATGGCACCATTTTCAAAAAGCGGCAGGGAATACCAAACCCATTCAAGGTTTCAACGGCAATCTCACTTCCGATTGACGCATATAACATTTTACAGCATGCTACCTTAAGCAGCAGAGCGGCGGCGTTTCCAACGACACGATCACAAACGATGACTTCATTCATGCAGGGACTGTGCTGATTAATATAGTCAATTAATGGCTCTATCCCCTTTTTCCTGGATTGAAATATTACGTCATTCTCGCTGGAAACCCAGAGAGTGTCTTCGCTTTTCAGAAATAACCCGAAGAGCCCTTCGTTATTGTTTTGCATCAAGCTTCCCCGTTTTTGAAAGGAGCCGTGCTGAAATTATAGAAATGAAAGGGAGAAGGACTAATTGAATCAACATTCCAGGCCATCCCAGTTTAGCAGCTTTCCATATTGTGAAAAGGGGATTAACCGCACCCTGGTAAATGAGTAAAATGGATAATCCTGCGGCGGCACGTCCTATAATCATTGCTCCGGCTATAGACCAGAACACATTTAATTTACATTGCTCACGGAGAAGTCCTGCGGCTAATCCGTAAAAGGTGGCTTCAATAAATATTCTGGGTAAAATAGGAAGGGGTGGCATTCCGGAGATACTGAAACTAACCAGAGGAGTGAGAGCTCCAACCATCAAACCAGCTCTCCAGCCGAATAACAGACCGGCCAGCAAGATAAAAAAGAACATGGGAAGAAACACAGGCCCGGC
>DFBI01000194.1:12710-13868 GCA_002367335.1 Syntrophaceae bacterium UBA3084
CAAGCTGTCCTGCAAATAACTCCATCTCCCCTGGGGGAGATGGAACTTGTGTGTAATGGTGTGCGAAAGTATAAGTCAGAACATTTAATCAGTCAAGATTAAACCCGGATTCTACTATGGTACAATATATCAAGAACTTATCGCTCTCGCTGACAAACAAGTCAGGCTTCAATCTTTTCCTCTACATTGGTCCACTTATCGTAGAGAGAATCGAGTTGAGAAGTAACCCTGTCGTATTCAATGTGAAGGGTTTGAATCATCTTTTCATTTCCGTAGGTCTTCTGGTCGGCAAAGGCTGTTTCAATTTCGGCCTTTCTTTTTTCGGCGAGTTTAATTTCTTCCTCAATCTTTGTTCGCTTATCCTTAAGAGGTTTCAGCTTTTGATATAAGTCCTGTCTTTTTTTTGCTTCTTTCCTTTTCTTTTCTTTTTCCTTTTGGCCGGGAGACCTGTTCTTTGAAATGATCTTAAATTCGGGTTTATCGTCCTCAATTTTTTGAGATGCCGACAGATAATCATCCACTGTACCCGTGTAAACATTAACGGTTTCATCTTTCAGATAAATCACCTTATTAACAAGTGGGGCGAGGAAATCTCTGTCGTGTGATACGATAATGTAACTGCCTGTAAAATTCTTCAGGCTTCTCTGCAGGACGGCTTTAGATTGCGTATCGAGATGGTTTGTAGGTTCGTCAAAGACAAGGAGATTTGCCGGTATCAAAAGCATTTTGGCAAGGGCGAGTCTGCTTTTCTCTCCCCCTGATAAAACGGAAACAGGCTTAAAAACATCGTCTCCCGAAAAGAGGAAACTGCCAAGCAATGTTCGGAGCTCTCTCGGAGACCCGGAAGACGCCACATCGCCTACTGTCTGAAGAACAGTTTTATCCTGATCCAGGGCTTCTGCCATATTCTGCGCATAGTATGAAATTGTCACATTATGTCCCGGTTTTCTCTGACCGTCCTGAAAAGGCTCAATGCCTGCAATAATGCGCGCGAGTGTGGATTTTCCTGAACCGTTCACACCTAAAATAGCGATTTTATCCTCCCGCTCAATACAAAGAGATGTTTCTCTGAATACCACGTTATTCCCGTATGACTTAGTCAGTTTATCGAGTTCCACTGCGATTTTCCCAGATCGTGGAGTCTGGGGGAAATCAAAA
>DFBI01000194.1:13878-20679 GCA_002367335.1 Syntrophaceae bacterium UBA3084
TACTTCCATCTCCTTCAATTTCAATCAGTTCCATTTTATCCAGCATTTTTATGCGGCTCTGGACTTGCTTTGCCTTTGTGTTCTTGTATCGAAAACGTTCTACAAATCTGGTTGTCTTCTCTATGAGTTTCTGCTGGTTTTCATAGGCTGCTTTTAATTGTTGTCGGCGCAGCGCTTTTTGTTTCATGTAGGAAGAATAATTACCGGTGTAAGATGTACCTTTCCCCATGGAGATTTCAACGATTTTCCCGACAAGGTTGTCTAGAAAACGACTGTCGTGAGAGACGAGGACAATCGAACCGCTGTATGATTGTAAATAGGTTTCAAGCCATTCCAGGGATTCCATGTCGAGGTGATTTGTCGGCTCATCAAGGAGAAGTATTGAGGGTTCCAGGAGAAGCAGTTTGGCAAGGGCGATCCTCATCTGCCAGCCGCCGCTGAATTCTTCAGTCATACGGCTCAAATCGTTTTCGGTAAAACCAAGACCAAACAAAACTCGCTTTATTTTTGTTTCAACGTTGTATCCTCCCTGATGTTCTACGGCGTGATGCGCTTTCCCTAACTCTTCAACCAGTTCTTCCAGTCGGGAAGATTTTGTTTCTCCTCCCCCGGTTATTTCTTTAATCTCACGGCTGATTTCTTCTATTCTTTTGTGGAGGATATTCAAGCCCTTGAAAGCTGTGGCAACTTCTTCATAAAGCGTTTTCCCCCTGTGATAAACACCATCCTGGGGTAAATAACCCACCGTATTGAAACGTGATTGAGTGATCGTACCCGAATCGGGCTCAACCTGATCTACAATTATTTTCATTAATGTAGATTTGCCGGCGCCGTTCGGGCCAACGAGGGCGACGCGATCCCCATCAACGATGTGGAGGGAAATATCCTGGAAAAGATTTTTTCCGCCGTATTGTTTTGATACATTCTGAAGTGAAATCATTGTCCCCCAACCGTACCTACATTGAGGGCATACTGAAGGATCAGGTAAATCAGATAGATGCCAAGGAGCCAGACGCCCTGCCACCTCCTGAACCGGCCGTCTCTGTTCATAAAAATAAAAGCCCGGAAGGAATAAAGAATTAACAGCATGGCCGGAAAGTGAAAGATGAAGAAATTGGGTGAAATTACCAGAGGTCTCGCCACTGCTGCCGCGCCTATTACAAAGAGACAGTTGAGAACATCCGCGCCCACAATGTTGCCGATGGTAATTTCGGGATGACCTTTACGGACAGAGGTTATGGCCGTCATGAGTTCCGGTAGAGATGTTCCGAGGGCCACTATCGTGGCAGCTATAATATCATCGGGAACACCGATTCTAAGGGCAATTTCTGCCGCGCTTGGGACAAGCGCCCGGGCACCCGCAATAACCAGGGACAGGCCTCCTGCGACCATAAACCAGCATTTCCCCAGGCTTAACAGCTCGGAAGCTCCTGATTCTTTCTCATCCGTATCAACGATTCCCATCTGCCTTGCCCAGATATATGCCATGTACATATAACCGGCAAGCAGAACCAGAAAGAAAACACCCACCCACCGGTGCAAGACCGGCTCGCCGGGCATAATGACCCAGGCAAGTACGGAAATGATAACCAACAGCGTAGCCGCTCCAACCTGCACCCAGCCTGTCCGGTTAAGGATAAAACGGTTTGCCGGCACGGAAGCCGCCAGCAGACATGTCAGACCGAAAACCAATCCAGTATCGGCAATAATCGATCCGACACCGTTTCCGAGAGCCAGACCGGGATTGCCCATCCAGGCAGCCATTACTGAAACAAATGCCTCCGGCATGGTGGTCCCAAGAGAAATGATCGTAGCGCCGATGACAATTTTCGGCAAACCCGTACGACCGGCCAGACTTACGGCACCATCGATCATCCAGTCTGACCCTTTCAATAACAGCAGGATACAGACAACTATCAGAATGATCAGGATAGACAGAGGGAATCCTGCCACAAGAGTTCGTAAAAGAGTTTCATCACCAATCCATTGAAGAATTTTCATTCAGCAACTCCAGAAGACACAGTTTTTCTGAATTTTTACGAGACCATCGATATTGATGGACTCGTAAAAAGCTCCGCTATGCCGACACGTCGGCATTATAATAGCAAGTAACTCCGACTTGTCGGGGTCATTCCCGCGAAGGCGGAAATCCAGAGGAAAATGAACAAAATACTGGATTCCCGACTTCGGCGTGAGCTCAGTCGAACGCTCAGGTCGGGAATGACAAGTTACTTGAAAGTCCAAATCGTGAAAAAGAGTTTTAAAATGTATGTACTATACGCACAGTCCATGCCATAGCAAGCACGGTTTTTTGTTTTAATGTAAGTGTCTCTTCAATTTTCCTTTCTGTTTTCTATGTGTTTCATATACTTGGAAAACAGCGGATGTGAACGTGAACTCGGGTTAGGCAGGGAATTACCAGTGTGAACGGCTCAGGAGCAGGTCTTGGACATCCTGTGGATGCAACAGGCACAAGGATGATTTTAACGCTGATGAATGCAATGGAAAAGAGAAGGAAAACTCTTGGGCTTGCCACCCTGTGCGGGGGTGGCGGTGCTTCCACGGCCTGTGTCATCGAAATGTTATAATTTTTTGCCGTCCATAACTCGATCGAGCATATGGACGGCATCCAGCTTTGTCCGGTTAGAGAAGAAAGTTGCCAAGTGACTGCGACTTCGGTTTCACGCTTTGGCTACAGTCAGATTTAAGGGGAGTTTCATTTCCTGGATCTGCCTTTCCCCCTGCCATGGCCTTTAGCCCTGCCTTTGTCTCTTTTGAAATTGTTGTTATCTCTCAACCATTGGCGTTTATCCCAATATCTGTTTCTTTCCCAGGTTTCCCAGGTTTTTTTGATATGCCCATAGGGAAACCTCGGGTATCCGGGGGGAATGTTACGGTATCCGGGTGGAAGATTTCGAATTGCATGGGGAACCTCCCGAGCAACGATCCAAGGTCCTCCAAAGTTAAAAGAAACGAACCACCCGCTGTTATGAAGGCGGTACCAGTGGCTATGATAGAAAAACAATTCTGCGCCGATATCAGGAGCATAATAAACATATGTTCCCGGGATTACCACCAGGGCAGGCTGCCCCGTGATGACCAACCCCGGCAAAGGAATATTAATGCCAATACTGACATCTACCCCAGCATTCGCCCTGTAAAAGTTTCCCATAAAAATTAACGAAATTGCAGCAAATATTATAATGATGACCAGTTTCCGTTTCATTGCAAACCTCCTTACATTATCATACATTCTTCCTTCATTGTTTAAGGCATCTTCAAACGTCGTAATGATACGACAGGTACCTTAAAAAAACAAGCCGATATTCAAACAGTTATCCGAAAATAATTCCCGGAAGCCGGGGTTCACGAATAATATTGTGAAGAAGCGCATACGGCGGCTGTTTATAACAACAAAATACGTAATTGACTGGTTTTTATAAACGCGCTTTCCGATTCATCCCCGCATGGGGGGCGACGAGGACCATCGCTGGTGACCTGACATTCATGGGCGTTTCAATCCTTGTTTTAATGGATGTGCCTTTTCAATCTTCCTTTCTTTGAATTTCTTTTGAAAATAAAGGGTTACAATTTTTTTCATACCCCTGTATTTTGCCTGTCAAACACCGTTCAAGCTCCAAAACCTTCATTTTCCCACCCACCAGAGTCAATTTAACCCGTCGGATTTTCACAGCATTTTACCCTAAATCACCTTTTCGCAAATATTTCTGTAGCAACAATCACCACACCGTGCCGTATATTTAGTCGGCTTCGGATAAGTTCCTTTTTGAACAACATCGATAAGATCATCGATTATGACGCCCAATTCATGATACGTCTTTTCTGTAAGTGGAACTTCAACCAGTTTATTCCGGCTCCGAGTGTATATAATAAAGCCTTTTTTACAGGTACCCCGTAATTTTCTTGTATCAGCCGGCCGCAAAACGTCAACTGATATTTGTGATTCATGAAAGTTCGCTCCTTATATTCCGGATTTACCCTTTCCTTATCTTAATGAACCATCTTCCATTTTTGAACTTTAAAGCGCTTTTCCTCATGTTGCAGAATATCAAGATAATTTTGAAAATACGTAAATCTCGGGCAAAATAGAAATTCCAGGACATCCGATGTGGTTATCGAAAACGCCCCGCTGTTATCGGTATCCACAATATCCATATTTTCCGTCGGTTCGTCTGTGATCATACAGGCCTATCCCTTCTCTCGATTCCTGCCTTTAATGTGCTTCATATACCCGGAAAACAGAGAAGGATTTATTTCCTTCATCTGCCTTCGAATATCTGCGAAATCGATGCCTTTGATAAGCTTCATGAAAGGTTCATTATCACAGAGAACAATGGCCCTGATAAATAATTTAGACTCCAAATCAGGCGTTGGTCCTTTAGAGTACGCCTTTCGTAACGCGAGATATTCATCCACAGACTTTTTGAGTTCATCGTTGAGTCTTATCATTTTGGGTTTAAATAACTCCTGGGTATAAGCATAACTCGGGAACCATTCAGAAGCTGACGTTTCATTCATATCGAAGGTTTCAACGAGTTGATCTTTCAATTTCAGAAGTTCTCCGTCCTTCATGTGATCCCAGTCTATATCCGAGGGGTCGATCAGGCATGCCTCCAGATAACAACGCCTGGCAACCTCCGGCTCGCCGCGCAATGTATAAGTATCTCCAAGATAGCCATAACTTGCGGCATTATCCGGCGTTGCGAGAATGCAGGCCTGAAGGGATTTAATGGCGAGATCGTATTGGCCGGCTTGCAAATAGACATAGCCCATGGGAATGTTGTCAGAAAGATAGGGTGTGTCGGCCAGATTCCACCGATCAACAGACGTAAGCAACTTTTGGAAAAAGGAGTTCTTGATCCCTGAAATGAGGTTTTCCGATTCAAAACCAATAGATTTCACATAATCCTCAAAAGAATTCCACAACCCGTACAAATATGCAGGTTCATCCGGCCCGGCGTCTGGGACATTTGAAAAACCCGTGATCAAAAAATCGGTAATCTTGAGTTTATCGTCAATGTTATTGCCGTTTTTGTATAGATCCTTGTAACGCAGAAAAGCCTTTTTTGCCTCATGGAGGTTGAGCTTTTCCAATTCCTGTGAACCGCCGTTTAACAGCATATACTCGTCCTCAAATAACGACAGTTGTTCACCGATAACAAATTGACCTGAATCCATCTTTTTCTCTTGAGTCTTTACTTCAATGTTGCTTTTTCGTGTAAAGAAATAAAACTGTCCCCGTTACTTCTTTATACTCATACGAAATTTCCCTTTAATGAATCAATGACCTGGTTTATCCTTTGCCTAACCTTCTTGTAGTCCACTTTTTCCCATGATTCCAGAAGAGGGATGTATTTACTGTCTCCTGTGGCTCCAACCTTATCAAGGAGCATCCATATCAACTCTCTGTTTTTGTCCTTCAAAGAAGTCATGAGAAAATGTTTTGTGCCACCTTCAAGCATCTTATTAAACTCCTGCAGTAGTTCATCGGAGTATGTATTCATTTCTATTTTCCATCCCTTCGGCATGTACACCAGAAGGGGCAGGCGGTAATCATATTCAATAGCCAGATAGCCATTGATAATGACCCAGTCAATTTTTTGTGTAATTTCTTTGATTGTAAGATGATGAAAATACCCATAAACAGGGCTTCTATCCAAGTTCAGCTCAAAAACCTTCTTATCCCTGGAGCCCTTTAGTATCTTTGCAAGGAGATTTCTTCCGCCCCGCATGATCAGATCATCAGCCCCTCTTAAGACAGCCTTTATCTCATCAAAAGGGAGTTCTGAAACATCCCCAGCATCAAGTTGAACAGATACCTTTCTTACTCGTTTGCTCATTCAGTTATTCTTATCGGAACTTTAAGCCTTCTGCAGAACAGGCACGATATCGCTATCAGGAAAACTGCTTCTTCAAAACTTCTATAAATGGGAAGAAGAAAAAGCAAGGAAGTTCACTCTGTTTTGGAACCCAAATTCATCAATAAGTCTTTCCGGTTCTCAGGAGGGGTAATTACTGCCCCATTCAGGGAATGCTGCCACTTGGTATCATCAAACCCTACTGGATAATCAAAACCTCTACAGATTTGCATATCGAATTTAAACTTCCCCGCGCACCCGCAGCAAGGGCTAATATTTCATTCCTCGTCAATTTTTGAGAATTGGGTCCCTCTCTCAGGGAAAAACCCTTTGAACAACGCATAGGTTTATCGTGACTTTCATCTATTGAAATAACAAGCAGTTTTGCACCTTCATAGCGTACTGTTTTTATATGTATCGGAACCCGGGGGTCGCAATTATTGGCAATATCCTGGATTTTCGAACGTGCCGTGTTGTCAGTGGAGCAGCCTGTAATTCCGCCATCATCCACGACTCCTACGATAATTTTACCCCCGGATGCATTGGCAAAGGCAACCATCTCTCTGTCGAGACTTTCCCCAACCTGCTTTTTGAACTCAACAAAATAACCCTCGCCTTGTTTGATAAGTCCCTATAATGCTTTTCTTCATTGCTGCTCCTTCAGTATCAACATTCTCTGTTGCTTGAAATATTCGCTTTCATTATTTAAGTGTTGCGTCCCCAGAATTAGATTCCTTTATTATTTTCCAGTAACCGCCTTTAGCCGGACCAATACGAGTAATTTTACCCTCCGCTTTAAGTTTTGATATATGTTTTTTTACTCCACGTTCTGTAATTCCGATTTGTTCCGCAATTTCCGGGATAGTTATATTTTTATTCTCTTGCATGCACAGTACGATTTTCAGTGAACTTTTCAGTGAAC
>DFBI01000194.1:20710-20885 GCA_002367335.1 Syntrophaceae bacterium UBA3084
CGGGAATGATTCCCTTAAACAACAACATAAGACCGGATGGTTCATAATCAAAAATTGGGATATGAGCGCCATGTTGCTTACATTCATTAAGCATTTTTTCTATCCCGCGCCCCCAGGCCTCAATTAAACCGGTTCTGAAAAATGCGTTGGCAATCAATGGATTGAACGGTTGGGA
>DFBI01000078.1:0-852 GCA_002367335.1 Syntrophaceae bacterium UBA3084
CCGAAGACCGCAGGGAGAAATCTAAGATTTCTCAGTCGTGAAAACTCCTTCGAAATGACAGAGCATCGTTGACATGACACTATTCAGGTAAATAGGTTGAAGGAAGAACTTTTAGCCCTTAGTCCTCATTGCTCGTTGCTCAGTCCTTGCGGTTTTGCCTCCTTTGACCTTCAGCCGAGACACCCTGGCAGCTATAATTCTTCTATTATCCCCAACATTTTTTCAACCACCTCTTCAACATTTAAAGAGGTGGTATCAATAATGACAGAATCATCAGATGGTTTGAGAGGTGATATATTTCTTGTTGTATCCCGTTGATCTCTATCCAGTAAAGTCCTTTTTACATCTTCAAGGTTTGCGTCCATTCCCTTTTCCACGAGTTCCTGATACCTTCTTCTCACACGCTCCGCTGCATCTGCATTGATAAAGAATTTCAAGTCCGCATAGGGAAAAACTACTGTCCCCATATCCCTGCCTTCGGCAATAAGACCACCATTTTCTCCCGCCTTCCTCTGTATGGAAAGAAGAGTTTCTCTGACAACCGGAACAGCGGAAATCTTAGACGCAAGAAGACCTATCCGCTCCGTTCTGATCTTAGCCGTCACATCTTCACCATCTATAAGAACCTTCATGTTTCCATCCATACTTTCGACAGATATTGTGACTTTTTTACATAACTCCGAAAGAAGATCCTCATTATCGGGAGATATTTCATGTTCTGCGACTTTATATGCGATAGCCCTGTAAAGTGCACCCGTATCTAAATACATATAGGAAATCTTTTTAGATAAGATCTTGCTGACCGTGCTTTTTCCCGCACCCGCAGGGCCATCTACAGTAATGATAAGTTTA
>DFBI01000078.1:944-20702 GCA_002367335.1 Syntrophaceae bacterium UBA3084
GTTAGCATTATCTAATTTCAATTGAGGTTACGTTATCAGTCATGTGCCAAAAAGGCAATATCAGAACAAAAATACTCGCCCTTGTCACCATCCTCTTGTTCCTGCTGGCAACCGGTAAATCTTCTTATGCGTCATTTACCATCCAGGATGAAAAGAAACTTGGGAAGGAATTTTATGAGAAACTAAAAAATAAAGACCTTCTTATAAAAAATCCTAAGGTAAACGACTATATCAACAAGATCGGTCAAAATATTCTCTCGCACACTAATAAATCTCCCTTTCATTTTACATTTTCCGTAATCAAAAGCTCCGGAATCAATGCCTTCGCAACACCTGGAGGGTATATATACGTTTACGAAGGCCTAATCAAGCTTGTCGAAAACGAAAGTCAGCTTGCAGGTGTATTGTCCCACGAAATGGCGCATGTGAAGTCAAGACATATTGCGCAAATAATTGAGAAATCACAAAAATTGAGTCTTGCCACTCTTGTAGCAATACTTGCCGGCGCCTTTCTCGGAGGTGGCGGAGAAGGAACTGCCGCTATTGCCAGTTTTTCTATGGCGACTGCCACTACCCTGAACTTGAAATACAGCCGCGAACATGAGGAAGAAGCCGACCGCAAGGGAATGTCATATTTAGTCAGTACCGGATATGATGGCAGGGCGATGCTGAATTTCATGAGGATTATGAGGAGATACGAGTTTTACTCCAATTCCATTCCTTCTTATTTCCTCACTCACCCTGGTACGAGTGACAGGATCAGATATCTAGACGGATTACTACAGACGACATACAAAAAAAGGGGTGCGAAAAGCATTATCGGTGGTCTTAACAGGATAAAGACAATCCTTGCGCTCAACAAAGAAGATCTCAATTCGAGCTTGAAATATTTTCAAAACGAGCTGCGAGAATATCCTAACGATTTAAATTTCACCCACGGGCTGGCAGTTATTCAGTGCAGAATGGGCCAGACCACAGAATCCTTAAAAAATTTCTTATGGGCATTAAAACAATCGCCCCTCGATGAAGATATACTTCGAGACTTGGGTATTTGCTATTTCAATACAGGTAAGACAAAGAATGCCATCAAAAGCCTTCGAAAAGCCTATTCTATAAACAAAAACGATCCGGATATTGTTCTATATTTAGGAAAATCTTACGAAACCCTGAATAATTATTCTACCGCACTGGATTTATATAAAAGATTCCTGAGAAATAATCCTGACAACACAAATATATATTATAACCTTGCTATGGCGTATGGAAAAACCGGCAATCCGGGAGATTCACATTACAATTTCGGAACATACTTCAAGAAAAAAAATAAACCGAAAAGCGCTCTTTTCCATTTCAAGGCCGCCTTAAAATATTTTCCACCTGATACTGATAAAAGGAACAAAATCAAAAAAGAAATCAATTCAATTAATCAATGACTAACAGTCAAAAGTTCACAGGCAGATTTGGTGGTTGCACCATCTCACTGGCAACTCCTTATCTCTCTTAGTCCTTCCAACATACATAAACATATCAGGGCTTTTATGAAGACTAATACTTTCCGGCACAGATGGGGAAAACTGCTCCACCCGGTGATGGCATGCGTCACCCTCGCAGTTTTCGGGATGCTGATGCTGCCCGTCTCTTCCACTGCAGATGAGCCGAAAACAGATATCGGAACAAAGGCAGGACAGATGCTAATGATCGGATTCAGGGGCCTTGCGGTGGATAGCCGGTCCCCGATTATGCAGGATATCAGGAATAGAAACATCGGGGGCGTTATACTGTTTGATTATGATGTTCCGTCAAGCTCCCCCGTCAGGAATATCAGCTCTGGGCAACAGGTGAAGAACCTTGTGTCCGATCTGCAGAAAGCTGCTTCTATTCCCCTTTTTATCGCGATTGATCAGGAGGGCGGGAAGGTATGCCGCCTGAAGGAAAAATTCGGGTTCCCCCCTTCCGTATCGGCGCAGTACCTCGGATCGCTGAACAGTGTTGAGACAACAAAAAGATACGCGGATGCGACAGCTGAAACATTAGCCAGCATGGGAATAAACCTGAATTTTGCACCCGTCGTGGATCTCAATGTCAATCCTGATAATCCTGTAATCGGAAGACTGGAGCGGAGTTTTTCCGACGATCCGGCGGTTGTGACCAGGCATGCGCTTACAGTTATTGATTCTCTGCACAACCATGGTGTTCTTTCCGCCATAAAACACTTCCCCGGCCATGGAAGTTCCATCAATGATTCACATAAAGGTTTTGTCGATATAACAGACACATGGTCCACTGAAGAGTTGAGACCCTTTGAGGATATTGTAAAGTCGGGAAGGTGTGACATGGTCATGACAGCCCATATCTTCAACGGAAAGCTTGATCACGTATGGCCTGCCACACTTTCATCCAGGGTGACAGGGGAAATTCTTCGCGGGAACATGGGATATGCGGGCGTTGTCGTCTCCGATGATATGCAGATGAACGCGATACGGCAACATTATGGACTTGAAACGGCGATAGAAAGGGCAATACTTGCCGGTGTTGACATCCTCGTGTTTGCCAACAACTCCGTCTTCGAAGAGGATATTGCCTCGCTGGCTATCGCGATAATAGAAAAGCTGGTGCGCAAGGAGAAAATACCTGCCAAGAGTATAGATGAATCCTGCGCGAGGATAATAAAGCTGAAAGAGAAATTGCGCCGTTAACCCATCACTTCGGCGGAACCATCCGGGACTCTTCCTCAGTCCCGGTACGCTACGAGGTTGCTAATACTAATAATTTAGTTCCCCTTGACATTTCATGGTTTTTTATTAAATATGTGCAAATATTAACAGACGAACCGAATGTGACCATATGTTAAACAACAAAAAGGAAAAAAGCGGCAAAGGGACAATTTTATAAAGACGACATTGTCGCCTTCGCAAAATCCATTGAAATCTGTCCGGGTATTGTTGTCGGCAGGCTGCAATGCGATGGACACATTCAGCACAAATGGCACAATGATTTAACGCGCAAGTTTCGTCTCAAGGAAACAGCCGATTAGACTATTGAAAAGATGCAGGCCAATTTCCGAGATGGAAATTATATAATGGCCGGGGAAGGTGAAATCATGAAATCATATGAACAATACGAGAAAGAGTGCAAGAAAATAAGGAAAGAAAACGAAGCCAGTCTGAAAAAATTCTACCAGTACTTGTATGAGGATGAAAAGATAACCAAAGATTCGCTGCAAGATATGAAAGAAAGAATAAAAGAAGATATGCCTGAATGGCTTGCAACCATGGGGCGATATGACGATCCGAACATTGAAAGCATGGAAGAAGTATGGGATATTTGACATACCCCCCCCAAGAATTGCGGGTGTTTTTGAACAGGCAGGCACCGGGATGCGGATGGTGCTGAATCAACGGCAGGTATTGGGACATCTTGAGCCGAAGTACGATAATGACCGCTCGCGCAAGACTTTTGAAATACGTTTGCCTTTAACAAAAAACCAAGTCACCGAACAAGTTGCAGGTGAAGTCACTGGTGAAGTTCAGAAATTCTTAAAAATACTGCATACGCCTATGAGCCGCTCAGAAGCTCAGATCGTTCTCAACCTGAAAGGACAAGCAAACTTCAGGGAGCGCTATTTAAACCCGGCTCTGGACTTAGAACTTGTTGAAATGACAATTCCGGATAAACCGAGAAGCAACGAGCAAAAATATCGTCTTACAGATAAGGGCAAAAAATGGGTTGAACAGAACCAGACGGGAAAATGATCATGATACATTTAATGGCATTAAAAACGGATGGAGGCAAAACTTGCGTAGTGCAACACAGAACAAATTATGTCAGCGTGATAGTATACATATTATTGCCTTTTTCTTCGGGAAATAGGTGTACTGTTCCTGAAATTACCAAAGAAGACGAGACGGACTTCGGTAGAGTAACTACCGGTTCAGCAATTTTTCTAAAAGTGGCCTTATCGCTAACGCTAATAGATGTTAATCTCGAATAAAATCTGGAGTATTTATGTACAAGGTTAAATGGGATAGTAAAATTAATGGTATTTTGCTCGACGACAAAATAAATGATAAAGAAGAAATTATTCCGCCAAGACCTGTCTTTTATGAAGAATTAGACCTTTTAGGCTTTAATAAATATTGGAGTTATCCTAAAAAAAAGGAGCCGTTATTATGGGCAATTGGCAGGCGGTATTATTATAAAGGAGTTTGCGTAGCGGAAGCAAAGGGAGGCAACATTTATGAAAGCCCTGAGCTGATAGTCGAGCAAGAACTTACCTTGGAGCCGATAGACGTTAAGCTTCTAATAGAAAAAAACGAAGCCGCATTATTTATTGTTGAGAATGAAGCAATGGACTTTGTCGAATATGTACATAAAAAGTATAAAGACAAAGTCGATTATTTTGCGGTTGCATTTAGTGGAGGGAAAGATTCCCAGGTTGTCCTTGATATTGTAAGCAGAGTTTTAGCTCCTGATGACTATATGGTAATTTTTACCGATACGACCATGGAAATTCCCTTCACCTATGAAACCGTGGAAAAAACAAAAAAGTCATATCAAAAAGCATACCCTGAATTGAAATTTTATACCGCAAGACCTCCCAAAGATGCTCTTGAGTTTTGGGAACAATTTGGACCTCCCAGTATGCTGCAGAGATGGTGTTGTTCTGTTTGTAAGACTGCTCCGTTTACTAATTTCATTAGAGACATCCATAAAGAAAGCGGTGAAGTTATACAGCCGAAAAATTTGGTGTTTGAGGGAGTTCGTGCAGATGAGAGTGATAAGAGAAACAAATATAAAAAAATTACTCATAGAGTAAAACAAACGAAACAAATTAATGCCGAGCCCATATTGCATTGGAATATGGCAGAAGTATTTTTATACTTGTTGTACAGAAATATTCGATTAAATAAAGGTTATCGATATGGGTTGCATAGAGTTGGTTGTGCTGTTTGTCCTTACGGCTCAAATCTCTATGATTATATCGTAGCAACTATTTTTCCTAAGTTGTCAAACAGCTTCACAGAGAAGATAAATTTTGTTTTAAGGGATTCCGAGACCACGGAAAAAGATAAAATTAAAAAATACATATCAGAAGGTCAATGGAAAAAGCGAGCTGGTGGCCGAGGAATTGATACAAATGGAACACGTTTAGATTTTATTCAAGATGATATAAATCTTCAAGCAATTTTAAGGAACCCTCGGGAAGATTTCTTTGAGTGGCTGAAAACCGCTGGAAAAGTTTTGCACAGAGTCGAAAACGATAAAATAATTGGGGAAATAAAAACAGATAATGAATTGTTTGACTTTGAGCTTAAAAATACTGAAGGCAATGAACAAGTTATTCAGCTACAAGGGATAGGCCGAGATATTATTTCTCAGAGCAAGCTAAAAAAAATTATGTATAAAACAACCTATTGTATTCATTGCGGTGTTTGTGAGACAGAATGTCCAACAGGCGCTTTAAGGGTTACCTCACGAGTTAAAGTTAATGAGGAAATGTGTATCCATTGTTCGAAGTGTCTTAATTTTGCCGAGAAAGGTTGTTTGGTAGCAAAATCCATTTCTGTTACTGGAGGAGGTAGTAAGGTGAACAAGGATAAAATCGCAACGAGTAAATACCAAAATTTTGGAATGAGGAAGACATGGTTGGTAGATTTTTTAAACAGATTAGAAAATTGGTTTGAAAAAAATAGTTTAGGTAACCGTCAAATTGAATCCATGATTGCCTGGCTAAAAGATTGTGAATTATTAAATGGACAGAAAGCGCCAACGGAAACATCTCTGATATTGAAGGAAATTATAAGATCAAATGAAAAGTTGGTTTGGGAAATTATATGGATAAATTTTTTCTACAATATAAAACTTATTGAGTGGTATGTATCCAATCTTGCTTGGAATACAGTGAATTCTTCGAAGGAATTGATTGAAAGGATTATTGATTTCGATGAACGAAATAAGCCGAAAACTTCTTCTAATAGCATAAGCTCCTTACTTAATATGTTTGACAAATCACCCTTAGGAAAAGAACTAAAAATTGGAATAATAGAAAAAAAGGGGAATGTTAGATATGCAAGAAAAATAGGCACTGATGAAATTCACCCAATGGCAATTGCCTATTCTTTGTATAGATTTGCCGAAGATAAAAAACGATATGATTTTACGGTTTCAGATTTTTACGAAGATAATTGTGAAGGAGGCCCTTACAAACTTTTTGGAATTTCCAGGGAAAAATTGGGGGATATTCTAAGATATCTTCAGGCAGAAAAAAATGAGACAGTACGAGTTGATTTGACGGGGGGGTTAGATAATATTTTTCTGAGAGAAGATATAACGTCAATGGATATCTTAAAAACATTACATGTTTAAAATGAAAAAAACTGCTGGATTATTTCGTTATCTTACCTTTGGCCTTCGTCAGGAATGGATGGAGCTGTTTTTTAAATTGAAGACAAAAGTATTAGAATCTTCCAATTTAGGCCCAATACAAATTGATGCTCTTTATTTTTATTTAAAAGACATGGAGCTAATAATAAATAGAAGTGAAACAACAATATTCTATAAAGAAGTAAGTTATCTGTATCAACAAGAAGGTATCAACTCAGAAAATTTGTGGTCTTTTTTGTGGGTGAATCTTTATTTTAATGCTCCGCTTTTCAGATGGTGGGGAAGTTTGGGGCGTGGTGAATATACAAGAGAAATGACTATCTCTTTACTATCTGATTTCTACGGGAAAAAGAATCGATCTATCACCAATGCTTATTTGGCGTTGATAGGTACGTTTGAAAGCACTCCGATTGGTAGCGGTTTGAAAATTGGGAAAGTTGAGAAAGATGGTAGAACAAGAAAAATCATAAAAGAGGGCAGGTATTCCTTTAATCCACTTGTCGTACTTTGTTCGCTTTATAAGTATGCGGAGATAAGTAATAATTATCAGATAGATATAGAAAGCATTAAAGATTCGTCATTTAGCCCGCAAAATATTTTCGTGTTAAGTACAGAAGAAATAAAACAATTGGTTTTATCTCTCTTTGAGCCTGAGTTCCTGAAGATTGCTTTTATAAATGAGAGAATAGTTTTTGTGTTAAATAGTCATAAAAAGAGTTTAGATGTTTTAGATTTATATCATCAGCAGGAGGAAAATCTTGGATATAAAATATAATGAGATTATCGAGCTAAATGATTACTTTCAACCGGCTTATGATTTAACGAATGAAACCGGTAATTATTGGGAACAGTTTATCACGAACGATAAATTTTTTGATGTCTTACGAGGGGTGTTAAGTTCCCTGGAGGGGCAGCGTCCAGATGAACGAAAGTCAATCTGGTTGCAAGGCACTTATGGGACAGGGAAAAGCCACGCAACTGCTGTTATAAAACATCTCTTGTTTGATCCCGAGATCGAGACAGGAGAATTTATTGGAAATTTCGGGGACACACAATTGAAATCCAGGATACTTAGTCTTCGTGATAAATTGCGGGTCTTTCCGGTAATATTAAAAGGAACGTCTAACATTACGGACAATAGAACTTTTGCTCTCGTAATCGAAAGAGCAGTCAAAAGTGCCCTGAAACAAAATAATATAGAGATCAACACCAAAAGCGATTTTGAAAAAATGATTTATCAAATTTCGACAAATCCCGGGTATATCAATTGGGAAAGTGTCATTCAAGAATACCCGCAAATAAATATGTTTGTGAAAGATAAAGAGGATTTATTAAAGAAGCTAAAAAATGAAGATTTGGATATCTTGAAAAATTTAGAGGAACTGTCTTCTGTTGTTGGCATTCATTTTTCGTACAGTGAGATTACCAATTGGTTAAAGGAAGTCATAGAAGAATTGAGGGAGCAAGGTAAAGCTGACAACTTAATGATTTACTGGGATGAATTTACCTCTGTGCTTGAACTTCCAAACAGCGGCATTTTATTAACCGAATTACAAAATATTGCTGATCTATCCGTAAATAAAGGTGTCTATCTTTTTATGGTCAGCCATCGTAACCCATCGCAGGCAAACATTACAAAGGACGACATGGAAAAAGTCCTCGGCAGGTTTAGGATGCTTGATTATTCGATGGAACCTATCACTACATACCATATAGTCGGCGCTGCGATTAAAAAAAAGGATAAATCAACGTGGGAATCGTTAAAAGACGAAAAATCATCTGTTATGGATGATTTGATAAGAAGGATAGTTGGCACTGAAGAAGGCATTAGGGATTATACGCTACTCGAAAACCTTTTCCCAATTCATCCATATACAGCCTACCTTTCCACCTTTATTGTAAGAAATATTGGCTCAACCGAACGGAGTATTTTTGAATTTCTCTATGATGAAAAGAGAGGTTTCAGCAAGTTTATCAAAGAAAATCCGTCGGGTGTTAACGGTGTATTTCTCACTGTCGATTATCTTTGGGACTTTTTTATGGAAGAATTTGAAAGAATTGATTACCAGAGATTTTCATCTATTCTGGATAAGTATAAACTACACATACAGACTGTTGAAGAGGAAAACCGACTTTACAGCGCCATCTTCAAAGGCGTGCTTCTATTAAACATACAATACAAGATGGTGAAGGTGGCTGAGGCAAGGGATACTTTAGTTGCTCCAAGTGTGACTAACATCAAATCTATGTACTGGGGAACGGAGTATGAAAATGACATTGAAGCAGCCTTGAATTATTTTGATTCCAAGCAAATTATTTCCAAAGATCCGGATAATCTTTTCCTGGTTTCATCTTCCAGTCTGCCATTTAAAGAAGTTGAAAAGGAAAAAGAAGGCTTGAAAGGGCTTTACGATCAGATAGATAAAATCCTATCAAAAGAGCAAGTTAGAGAAATACACGATACATTTACCAATTCTGTTCTCAGAAAAACTGAATTAAAGATTTTTGATGCCTCTCTAAATGAATATTTACTGAAAAATAGGTTAAAGAAAGCTTTCGTAGAAGATTATGCGCTTCACATAGTTGTGTTAATTGCGAAAAATATTCAAGAACGAGAACAGATCAAAATGACCGTTAAAAATATTTTGAAAGATACGGAGTTTAACAATATTGTCTTTATTCTGCTTGAAGAACTCTTTGGTGAGGATATTTTCAACCAATTTGTCGATTATCAAGCACGAGCAACTATTGCAGATAGACACAACTATACTGAAGAACGGATCTCAAATGAAGATTACGCCAGGAAAGTTTTGGATAGATGGATTCATTTAATTAAATCTGGCTATGCTGAATGGTCTTTAAGTGGAAAGCGAGAAATTGGAAGCTTCACTGAAGAAAACAATGGTAAATGCTTAGTCAAAGATTTTAGCGAACTTGTTAACGAAAGATTATCGGCTAAAATATTTAGCTCAGGATTAGAAGTGCTAAAAGAAGCAAAGAAAAATAATAATGTTTGGACAGAGAAAATGGCAAAAGTATCAGCCAAGAACTTTCTCTTTGCTAACAACAGGGATTTTATTGAAACTAAAACGTCTTCTGGGCCTGAACGGTACACAAGAGAAATTATAAAAGATAATTTCGGTGAGTATATTGTTGATGAAGGCTTACAATTCAAAAAAGAAGTCGATGTGAATCATCCTATTGTCAAAATGAATAGCGAGATTCAAAAGATAATCAACGGGAAAAAGAATTCAGGTGTTTTCAATCTTGGCGATACCTTGAAATTCCTAACAAAACCGCCTTTTGGTTTATATCCCAATATGCTTCATCTTGCGACATTGGGATTTTTGATGAGGGCTTATGTTGGGAAATTGTACGAGTCGGGAAGAGGAAAACCGATCGAAAAAGAGATTATGTGGGACAAAATACTCGATCTATTCAAATATTGGGAGAGTAAAAAAGCTTCAAATAAATTAGAAGTAAGATTAGGGACAGCAGAAGAAAAGAAATTGATTACCGCGTTAACAGTTGTTTTTAATTTACAGAATATTGAAAGTTTAAGTGATTTAAGATGGGGAATTAGAAACTGGATAAAAGAATCTGATTATCCTTTGTGGGTGTTCAAATTATCTGAAAATACAAATGATGGAATTAAGTTAAGCATTGATAAAATCATCGATTTAATCGAGTCAATGGATACTGAAATTTCTCAGTCTGATATAAAAGGTGTATTGGATGCCGTTAAAGTTGTAGAAACCGACTTGAAATTTTTTGTTTTTAAAAAGGAAAGAAGTCGTGCGCTGTTTGTTGCTTGGTTAAAGGGTATCGAAAATATTCATATTGAAGATGAAGAAATAGATGGAGTGATTTCATATACCAGGCACAACATGCCGGAAGAAATCGGGGTCGCTTCCTGGAAAAAGGATAATGTAAGGGAAAAAGTGAAAGACTGGTATATAGAAAAATCAAAACCACAACCTGAACAAACATATCAAAACGAGGATGGAGATCGGGGCTATACTGATGGTTCTATGCCTGCACATAGCGAGATATCGGAACGTAGAAGAACGATGGTAATCGAAAAAATTGAAGCTTACCGGGGTGACTGGAAGTCTGTTTTGAAGAAAGTAGTTAAGGAGCATGATGAAATTGTAAGTATTTTAGAGAAATATTTATGATGTAATAACGTTGTGAAGGTTTACTGCAGTTACTATTCTCAAACCTTGCCAAAATACTGAGCATAAATTCCATACGATTAATTTTGTGTGGGGGAATGATATGATCAAAAGTTTTAATTCAATAGAAGAATTGTTGCAGGCAATTGATATAGATAAAAAAGCCGGTTCACCGAGCGCGCAACGATACCCGCTTAGATTGATATTTCTGAATAATTTCGATTCCTTTAAAGCCATAATTTCCTATTTACTAGATCGCGAAGTAACGACCTTACAATTAAAAACCCTATTACCTCACAATGATGGATGGTTTACTTTAGACAATGTTCTTGATAGCGTAAAGCTTCTCAGGAAAGATACCGTCGTTGTTCCATTTTCTGAGATGTTGAGGTTTTTCCCTGCAATAGAGTTTAATGCAATCATTACCAGTCTATTTGAAATAGAAAACAGCAGCATAAATTATTTTAGGAGAATCTACATTCCTTTAGTTGGGCTGAAGGAAAGATTTGAAAAAGATTTTCTAAGGACTTTTCATCGCAAAGATAATTGGGCTCCAATTTGGAACCTGGAAGAGCGACTTCATAAGAAAATTAGGATTTATCAAATTGCCTATAATATAGACTTTGAAGCATGCTCAGTTCCAAAGGATTTTAAAACAATAAATAGCACCTCAGATTGGTTGGAACTATGGAGACAGGATAATCTTGATAATGTCATATGCAAGTCTAAATCGATGGCATATTTATATGAAAAATTTCTTCCAGATGCCATTTTCCTTTTGGAAAAAATAAACAATCAAAAAGATTACTCAGAGAAAATTGTTGGCCTGAAAATCCCGATTGAGTACAAAGAATCAGATACACCTTTTTGGGATACCTTAATAAACGAGGTAAGTGAAGGTGATGATTCATCTTTGTTGGATTTTCAACGTCTTGTTAATCACCACTTTAATGTAAAAAACTTTAATACCATATCCACTATAGGGTTATTAAGGCTTTGGTTTCAGCATAAAGATAAATACAGCCGATGGCTTTTAAGAAATTGGGTCATAACTCAGGATAATTTAAATAAGAATTATGTCTTTAAAGTTATGTCTGATATAAAAGCTTACACGGACGATGAATTGATAGATCAGATCTGGCTAAAAATATTCGATAGTATCTCTGTCAAAAAGGATATTTTTACTGAGAGAAGATCCTGTCTGAAACTCATCCATAAAGACTTAAAACTTCCCTCCCATCAGATCGAGAAAAAACTGCAGGATAAGCTTAATTCTATATGTGATGATTCAATAGAAAATCAGTCTAATTATTTAACCAATATTTCATTTGCGGAAAGAAAATATATTATTGAATCATTTAAAAATTGTAACGAAGATGACCGAAGTAACCACCTAGAAATTATTAGAGAAATATATCCAGAGCTTTTTTACTATTTAAAATGGGATATTACCGTAAATAATGAAAAATTAGAAAAGTGGATAACGGAGTATTTCCGAGAGTATAACGAATCAAAACTATTGGATCAACGGTCTGATAAATTATTAAACATTCTTAATGAAAAAAACAAAGACGTTCAAAGTTTCTATGACTGGTATTATAAAATAGAGAATTTCCCGGACCTTGGTGATGCTTGTGTCATTTGGATTGATGGATTAGGTGCTGAATGGCTTCCTCTGATTGAATACCTAATCAACAAACACGGCAAGGAAAAGAATAAATATGTGGCAGAAAAATACATAAAGAAGGCTAATTTACCAACTGTAACGGAATGTAACCGCTTTGATAATGCTGTTCACATCTTAGAATTGGATAAATACATCCATGATGAGAATCCATATAAATATCCTGATGATTTGATAAAACAGATCGAGTTGATCGAACGTTTTATTAAAAGGGAAATAGTTGAGAGAAGTGATGAAAATATCATCATTGTATCAGATCACGGATTTACCTTCCTTGCCCAAAAAAAGTTTGGAAATTATAAGAAATTTGATTTTTCTGAATCCAACCATGAAGGCAGGTGTATGTGGACAGAGAGAGATTATCAAGATGATTCAGAATTCTTACTATATAAAGATACAAAAGCGTTAATAGCCTTAAAACATACTTCCTTATATAAGACTCCTTATCGTGAAGTTCATGGTGGAGCTACTCCTGAAGAAGTTTTGGTCCCATGTATTGTAATTTCAAAAATTGATGAGAGGGTTGCGTATAATGTGAAATTGTTGACAAAAGAGATTTCCGTTAGGAATCCGCTTGTAAATATTGAAATAGAACCATTACCAGCCACCCCACCTGTTTTGGTTTGGAAAGGCAAAGATATGCCACTTGAAAAGAAAAATGATAAATGGTGTGTGAAATTGACAGGGTTTAAAGCAGGCAAGTATGAGTTTGAATTGAATGTTCATAGTCAGAAGTTTGATGTAGCGATAACAATTGAAGGCGGTTTTAAAGAAAAGGATTTGATATGAATCAATTAGACGAAAAAATTAAGAATTCCTTTCCAGATGAATCTGTATATAAGATCCCTAAGAGATATAGTGTTTTTTCCGGAAGAAATCTACCCTCTTTTATCAAAGATTGGCTTATTCGTAAGTATACCGATGAAAAAGGTGATCTGGACACACATGGATTACTTTTATTTTTAGACGAGCATATCGCGCATAAAAACAGCGATATAAAAAATAGAATTAGAACACACAGTGAAGAAATAACGATACTAACAAGATTTATTGTAGAAACAGATATATTAAAAAATGTGCTTAAATTTTCTATCCCTGATCTTGGGATAAAGAATAATGAAGGCAAGATTCCTGATTATGTGGCTAAAAAACATAAGGAGTTGAAGGATGGTGAAATTTGGGGTGTCATCAGATTAGTTTACATTCCTCCCGAAGGTAAGAACAGGGGTGCAATTGAACTTATAGACTTTAAACCATTTAAGCCTTATGACGTCAATATTGATTATTTCCGAAGTGTTAGGAAAGATTTTTCTCTGGAAGAATGGGTGAATTTGTTAATTCGCTCAATGGAATACAATGCTAACGGTTTTGAAAATCTTACACAAAAGCTACTTTTCATTAGTCGGTTATTGGTTTTTGTTGAGCCTAATCTTAATATAATTGAGCTTGCACCCAAAGGAACTGGCAAATCTTATGTTTTTGGAAATATAAGTAAATACGGATGGCTAATCAGTGGTGGAACGGTAACAAGAGCAAAACTATTTTATGACGTTTCAAGAAAAGCTGCCGGTATCATAAGTCATTATGATTTTGTCTCTATGGATGAAATCGAAACAATTAAGTTTGCTGATGAGAATGAACTACAAGGTGCATTAAAAAATTACTTGGAGAATGGCGTTTTTACGGTTGCAAATTATAGAGGCACATCTTCATCCGGTTTAATGTTGCTTGGCAATATTGTTCTATCAAGTACTATGCAGCCAATTCATACTAAATATTTTTCGGGCTTACCGCCTTTTTTCCAATCTTCTGCTTTATTGGATCGGTTCCATGGTTTTATAGAAGGCTGGAGATTGCAAAGAGTTCATGAAGATTTAAAGGTTAATGGTTATACTCTAAATGTTGAATATTTCTCTGAAATCTTACATTCGTTGAGAGAAACCTCGAATTATTCTTATATCGTTGGCGAACTATTACAGATTCCTCAAAAAGCCGATACAAGAGATACAACTGCGATTAAAAAGCTCTCATCTGCTTATTTAAAATTACTCTTTCCGCATGTAGAAAAACCGAGTGATATTAGTAGAGAAGATTTCTATAATTTCTGTCTTAAGCCGGCTCTGGAAAAACGAGGGATCATTAGAAAGCAAATTTCTTTAATTGATAGTGAATTTAGTGAAGATTTACCTTCGATAGAAGTGAAGAATAGCAAGTATTTTAATTAGCTTGTCGTCTTGCGACGTGTTTCGGAACGTCGGAACGTGTCAATGAAAATGAGACACCCCCATCAATAATCTAGACCATCACCGAATCACTTTCATTCGGCGATGGTTTGTTAATCCAGACAGCCTCTGGTAATGCCATCGGTTTCGGAATCGTAGTAGAGTAGAGAACTGGCATTGCCTGCTTTAGGCGAGCTTATCTGTTTCCGCCCCTTTCGTCTGGCGGTGCCTAAATAGCTATGCCATGGTTGTTTTGCCAATCCTCCCTCATCCAACCGTGCATGCGGTTTTCCCGCACACGGCTTTCCGATGTTCTTCACTGCAAGACATGCGCCCTTGCTTGGCCTTGCGGTAAAGCTTCCTCTGTAGTCGCAAATTCGGAGGACACCCTACTAATTTCGGCAATGCAATATCTAAAATGGAGAATGGAGGATTACATCTTAAATATTAAGTAATGATATTACGGCTGTTTAGCTTAAATAGTGAATATTTAATATGCGACTCAACAAAACCACAAGGGGCGGGGAACATAACCCTTCCTATATTTAAAAAGGCGGATATCATTACAAAGATAATGATATCCATGTCCGCTCAATAACTTATTCTGTGCCTCCAAAAAAAGCTATTGCAATTCTATTCCATTAAATGTATAGCCATTGTAGATACATTTTCAGGGTAGTCCTTTTCAAAGGGAGGTAAAATATGCAAACTCAAATTAAAAAATGGGGCAACAGCCTTGCATTACGAATCCCGAAATCTTTCGCATTGAATGCAAACCTAAGGCAAAATGAGTTGGTTGATTTATCCATCGACAAGGAAAGAATTGTTATTACTCCAATCGGCGGAAAAGAATATTCGCTCGATGAACTTTTAAAACATGTCAATGAAAGCAACCTTCACGGAGAGTTCGATACCGGAGCATCGGTAGGAAAAGAAATTTGGTAATGATGAGCGATTATGTTCCGCAAAGAGGCGATGTAGTTTGGATAAATATGCATCCACAAGCTGGCCATGAACAAGCCGGAAGACGTCCAGCAATAGTATTGTCACCAAGGTCCTATAACGACAAAGTTGGACTCGCCTTATTCTGCCCGGTAACCAATCAAGTCAAAGGGTATCCTTTTGAGGTCATTATTCCTTCGGAGTTAAAGGTAACAGGTGCTATTTTATCCGACCAGGTTAAAAGCCTTGATTGGAAGATAAGGAATACCGAGTACTATACTAAAGTACCTGAGGCTGTTGTTTTAGAAATATTTAAAAAACTATCGACACTTCTACGTTTTGATAGATAACTACTTTAAGTTCAAAATTGCTTATCAAGCCAGCACAGAACATCAGGTTTGAGTAGGATGCTCATTCCGCTACCGCTCCATTCGCACCTCTCAACCTCAGCGTTATACTTTTAACGAGGTCTTGGGGTCATTATGTTGTGAGTTTAGTTATGTTGCGAGTTTTTAGATATACTTTCCAAGGTGTTAAATAAATAAATGGCACCTCCGGTCGCCCTACGGGCTCCCGGCTTTGCCATTTCCAAACAGGACGAAGCAACGCCGGCAAAAGAGGAATACGCAAAGGGACACTTCGAAAGAGTAAACGAAAAATTGAGCACGTTGGATTGCGAATTTGAAAAAAGGGGTTAACCGAATCAGTTAACCCCTTAATTTGGAGGCGGCAACCGGACTCGAACCGGTGAATAACGGTTTTGCAGACCGCTGCCTTAGCCACTTGGCTATGCCGCCTTTTATGAGACATTTGCATAACGTCCCCTTTTGCCCAATTTCTACGTCAGGCTCAAATTTTAATCCTCGAAATATCCAATATATTTCTGTGGTTAAAATTCTCGCTTTCCTTGAACTTGAACAAAATCGAACATTCTGCAAAGGTCTCTTTATAACGTATGGAGCGGGCGAACGGATTTGAACCGTCGACGTCCACCTTGGCAAGGTGGCACTCTACCACTGAGTTACGCCCGCTTATCCTCGCTATTTACTAATAAAATACTCCTTCATTGTCAATAGAAAACTTACTTTTCGACAGGTAAAATTGACAATAACAATATCTCTTACTTTATTGCCCCTTTATGAAATTTAAGAAAGTAATCCACTCCTGACCAAACCGTTAAAATGAGGGCAAGATATAGGATCACTATTCCCACAGTATGGGCACTGGCCCCAAAAAGGGGATAATGAATTAGTAATGCAGAGACTGCGAAGATCTGGCAGAGGGTCTTCTGCTTCCCTAATCTGCTGGCGTGAATGACAAAACCTTCTGTTGATGCAATGCTCCTCAGACCATCTACAGCCAGATCTCTTATGATAATTATTGCCACTATCCAGGCGGGAATCCTCCCGATGGGGATTAGCATGATCATTGCGGTACTTACGATAAGCTTATCAGCAAGCGGGTCAAGAAGTTTCCCCATCCTTGTAACAATACTATATTTCCTCGCAATATACCCATCCAGCAGATCGGTAACCGCTGCAATAATGAACAGTATTGCAATGATCAGACTCAATATACGCCCCGGGTTGAGAATGAGAAGAAATAATATCGGTATCACTCCTATTCTCAGCATGGTTATACAATTGGGTAGATTGAATATATGTTTTTTCTTTTCTGATATAGGTAACCTGTCGAAAAAACTTTTCAGAAAATCAATCATTTTATTTTTTGGGAACCTTTTTCCAGTCGGTTAAAAACTTCTCCACACCTATGTCTGTAAGAGGATGCTTTGCCAGTTGCAACAATACTTTAAATGGTATTGTCGCAACATCAGCGCCCATCAAGGCCGCTTCAAGAACGTGTAAGGGATTCCTTACACTGGCAACAAGAACTTCACAGTCAAAATCATAGTTGTCAAAAATAGTTATTATCTGTTCTGCCAGGTCCATACCTGTATGAGAAATGTCATCAAGCCTTCCCACAAAAGGGCTCACATAAGCAGCGCCTGCTTTAGCCGCCATCAATGCCTGGAGAGGAGAGAACACCAGCGTCTGATTTACGTGGATTCCTTCACCCGATAATATTTTAGTGGCCTTTAAGCCTTCCGTTAGCATTGGTACTTTAACTACCACATTATCGGCCAGCGCTGCCAGTTTCCTTCCCTCAGCTACCATGCCTTCGGCTTTAAGACTGATAACTTCCAGACTTACAGGTCCCTCAACAATTTCCAGAATCTCTTTAACAACAGTGTCAAAATCCTTATTTTCTTTCGCGACCAGTGAGGGATTGGTGGTCACACCATCAACCATGCCAAGTCGAAGACCTTCTTTAATCTCTTCGATATTACCGGTGTCAATGAAAAATTTCATATAGCTTCCCTTTCCTCATTACATTAATTTATTAATAGCTCAATATCTTGGGGCTTCACCCTCTCACCCTGCCCTCTCCCCCAGGGGAGAGGGCAGGGTGAGAGGGCTGATACTTAATTTATTAAGATTCTTCCTCTATCTTTCTTTTGTATTTTTCAAAACATTCTTTGCTGCAGAAGTAAAGAGTTTCACCATTAATTGATGCCTTGTAAGCATCACCCAAAGGAATATACGTGTTACAATAAGGATCCTTTACCATCTCTTCGCCTTCTATGGAAGCAGGCCTCCTGGGAAATTTTTCTGACCTTTTCCCTGACGGTAAAAGAGACGTTTTTACCAGACGATATATGAGATATACGATAACGACAGCGATTATTAAACGAAGCATTTTTAATACAGATCCCCAGATGTCAAAATGAGACTTTTGCAAAAGGTCTCGCTTTGGCTTTGATTAACCTTCTACGTTTGGATTTTCAAATAAAACTTCTACCCTGCTTTCATCCTGAAGCCTGTTCAGCAGACCTTTAATAGAAATTCCGAAGGCTGGATGTATAACATATGGGGCAACCTCATACATAGGAATAAGAACAAAACGTCTTTTATGTAATTCAGGGTGAGGAACAGAAAGATCTTTTTCTTTTATAACTTCCTGACCATAAAAAAGAATATCCAGATCGATCGTTCTTGGACCCCATCTTTCTTCTCTTATCCTTCCCATGTCTTTTTCTATCTGTTGAAGAACTTTCAAAAGGGTGGTGGCTGTGTATTTCGTTTTAATTTCAATAACACCATTTACGAACCATTCCTGTTCCTTCAACCCAACAGGCTCTGTCCTGTAAAGAGATGATTTTTTTGTAATTCTTATATGAGAAAACAGAGAGATACGCTCAATAGATTCCAGGCAATTCGAAACGGGATCAGCCACATTGGAACCTATTCCTATGAAACAGACAATACTACGTTCATCTTCCCTCACCGTTTTTCATTGCCCCTTCAATCCTTAATCCTTGAGCCTTTTTCCTTGGACCTTGGACCTTGTTCCTGTCCCTTTCACGACTCCCTCAAACCGAGAACATCCTGCATATCGTAAAAACCATTACTCTGATTTACTATCCACTTCGCAGCCCTGATGGCGCCTTTTGCAAAATTGTCACGGCTGTGGGCTCGATGTGTGAATTCCAGCCTTTCACCGATACCTCCGAAAATAACAGTATGTTCGCCAACAATATCACCGGCCCTAACCGTCTGAATGCCGATTTCGTTCTTTGTCCTTTCGCCAATCATACCCTTCCGTCCGTAAACGCCACACTTGTCGAGATCTCGTCCGAGTCTATCAGCTATAATCTGAGCCATTTTCACGGCGGTTCCACTGGGCGCATCTTTTTTTAAATTGTGATGCGCTTCTATGATTTCCACATCATAGTCTTCCCCAAGGATACCGGCTACATCATCGAGAACTTTAAACATGATATTAACGCCCACACTCATGTTCGGCGCCATCACACATCGTGTTTCTTTCGCCACTTCCTGTAAAAGTTCTGTCTCTTCAGCCGTCAAACCGGTTGTTCCTATAACCATGGCCTTATTATTTTCCGCAGCGATCCTGAGATGATCGAGAACAACATCATGATGGGTGAAATCAATGACAACATCTCCCTTTTCGATACATTTTAAAAGATCATCATCTATAACAACCCCCGTCTTACCAAGTCCCAGATATTCTCCCACATCCGTGCCTGTGAGAATATGCCCCTTCTGTTCAACAGCGCCGGCTATCTCTATGCCTTCGGTTCCGGAAATGAGGCTTATGATTCGCTTCCCCATCCTGCCGGCAGCACCTGTAACAATCACTTTGACCATTTTACTCACCCTCACCCCTACCCTCTCCCCTCAAGGGAGAGGGAGTTTTTTGGACTTTTTACGAATGTATCACCTTTGACAAAGTCGTAAAAAGTCATAAAACACCATTTTTCGTCATTCCG
>DFBI01000078.1:20731-27833 GCA_002367335.1 Syntrophaceae bacterium UBA3084
GACGTTTTTGGGACTTTTTACGAATGCATCACCTTTAGATCAACCCATAATTTATCAGAACATTCTTCAACTTGTTATAATTTGCATCCGACATCCTGCACAAGGGCAGTCTCAACTCATATTCAATTTTTCCCATCATGGATAAAGCGGCTTTGGACGGAATAGGATTGGTCTCGAAGAAAAGCGACTCCATAAGCGGTCGCATCTTGTAATGCAACTGTCTCGCCTTTCCCATATCACCCGCTTCAAAGGCATGAATCATGCCAGCCATGTCAGCAGGGACAACATTTGATATAACGGAGATGACACCTTTTCCACCGACTTCAAGGATAGGTAAAGCAGTAAAATCATCACCTGATAGAACAATAAAATCGCCACCGCATAAATCGATGACCCTGCTAATCTGCCTGAGGTCTCCTGTTGCTTCCTTTATCCCGACAATATTGCTGATTTTTGACAGCCGTTCAACGGTCTCCGGCAAAACATTAGATCCAGTCCTGCTCGGAACATTGTAAGGAAAGATCGGAATCGGAACTTCCCCGGCAACGGCCTTATAATGCTGATACAATCCTTCCTGTGTGGGCTTGTTGTAATAAGGAGATACCATTAATACGCCATCTGCTCCCGCTTCGTAAGCATGTTTTGTTAATCGTATGGCTTCCCGCGTACTGTTGGATCCCGTACCGGCAATAACAGACACTCTCTTTTTAACCGCATCAATAGTTATTTCAATTACTCGATCATGTTCCTCATGGGATAAAGTCGCCGACTCACCCGTCGTTCCACAAGGAACGATTCCATCGGTTCCCGACTCAATCTGGAACTCGATAAGTTCCCTCAATGCCTCCTCGTCCACCTCTCCATTCCTGAAAGGTGTGACAATCGCTACGATAGCTCCTCTAAACATTATTTCCTCCTTTTTCCTTTACTTTTTTAGATATTTTAATCCGGATGAATAATAAATAGTCTGGACACATTATGTCTATTCCTGCAGAAATCCCGGTATATCCTCCCCTCTCACTATATCTTCATATGTTTCTCTTCTTTTGATCACATAGTATTGATCATCTTTAACAAGAACTTCTGCTACCCTCGGCCTTGAATTATAATTCGAAGACATGGAAAAACTATATGCACCCGCGCTCATTACTGCAAGAAGATCTCCTCTCTCAAATCTCGGAACTACTCTGTTCTTTGCAAGAAAATCTCCGGACTCACAAATAGGGCCAACAACGTCTGCAGAAAAAAGTCCCCTCTCTTTCTGAATGACAGCCTGAATCTGGTGGTATGAATTATACAGGCTGGGTCTTATCAAATCATTCATACCCGCATCCACTATGATAAAGTTTTTATCGGCGTTACTCTTGGTATAAAGAACTCTGGAAACCAGTATTCCCGCATTCCCCATAATTACCCTTCCGGGTTCAAATATGAACGTACAATTAATGCCCTTCGCCCTGCTGATAATAGCTTCTGCATATTCAGTGGGATGGGGCGGGTTCTCTTCGTCATAGGTAATGCCAAGACCGCCTCCAAGATCAAGATACTGTATGTCAATATCATCCTCTCTTAGAAGGTTTATCAAATTTGTCAACCTGCCCAGAGCATCCAGGAAGGGAGAAACTTTGGTAATCTGAGAGCCTATGTGACAATCTATGCCTATAATATCTATATGCTCAAGTTTCTTTGCCTGGTGGTATTCATCAAAAGCGTTATGGATATTTATACCGAATTTATTCTCCTTGAGACCTGTAGATATATAGGAATGTGTTTTTGAATCCACATCAGGGTTTACACGCAGGGATATCCGGGCTCTCTTGTTCATCTTTCCTGCACAGAAATTGATGATTTCAAGTTCCTGAGAAGATTCGACATTAAACATCAATATTTCATTTTCAATGGCAAATCTTATCTCATCTTCTCTCTTTCCGACACCGGAATAAACTACTTTTTTCGGGTCCACTCCAGCCAGAAGCGCCCGATATAGTTCACCGCCGGAGACAATATCCATTCCCCCGCCTTTTTTGATAATTACTCTTAAAATAGCTATATTAGAATTTGCCTTGGATGAAAAACAGATAATATGTGGAACATCGGCAAATGCTTCATCGAAAACATTAAAGTGGCGATCAAGAGTTCTATGGCTGTATAAATAGAATGGTGTTCCCACTTCTTCCGCAATATTAGTAACAGGAACTTCTTCGCACCACAGCTCATTTTCTACATAATGAAAGTAATTCATAACTCAAAACTTTAAACTTGACAGTCTCGTAAAAAGTAGAAATATGCACAATTTTGTCATTCCCGTGAAAACGGGAATCCAGTCTTTTCAAGTGCTTAGCCCTCTATGGATTCCCGCCTACGCGGGAATGACAGACTTTTTACGAATGCATCAAACTTGAAACATGAAACATTTTTTTACATTATGGAACTTTTATCTCTGCGACATTTGACTCCGCACTGCAGGCTCCCGACAAATTACATATCAAGACCTTGTAGGAATAGAGATTGCCACTCTTTACATGGGTATCGTAATACATAATTCTATTCTCCCCTTCCCGCATCAGTTTCGGATCACCTGGGGATAGTTTTGCTATCAGAGAATATTTACGGGGACAGCCGGGACAACTGCCACCACCTATATCCAATTCGTTCTTGAATATGCTGATGTGGTCGATATCTGTATCTTTCCCCGGAATGCTCCATCTGAGTTTCACCCCGTGATCATCAGGAAATGCGCTCAAATCTGAAACTGCTGCGGGGCAACTAATGTGAGGACAGCGGGGATCTGCCTTTTTCCCGCAACTCAGGCAAAAAACCGTCAGGGAAAATACCACAGTCATTAATAAAATAATATGTAAAATATTATTTTTCTTGCATCTCTTTTTCAATCTCTTCGATCCTTTTCAAGACCATTTCTTTCGATGTTCCACCGGGAATATTTCTGGCATTAACAGAATTTTCTACACTCACAAAATCGTAAACAAGATTGTCAAATCCCTCGTAAAAGGACCTGAATTCTTCCATAGTAAGGGATTGCAAATCTCTTCCCTTCTCAATACAGTATGCAACGATACGCCCCACTATCTCATGAGCATCTCTGAAAGGAACACCTTTTATCACCAGATATTCGGCTATATCGGTGGCTGTGGAAAATCCCTTCGCCGCCTCTTTTAACATCTTTTCCCTGTTAAATGTCAGGTTTTTTGTCATTGCCGCCAGGATATGAAGACACCCCTTCAGTGTGTCAACCGTATCGAAAAGTGGTTCTTTGTCCTCCTGAAGGTCCCTGTCATACGTCATGGGAAGACCTTTCATAACGGTCAGAATGGCAACCAGATTGCCATAGATACGCCCTGTTTTCCCCCTGATTAATTCGGGCACATCGGGATTCTTCTTCTGTGGCATAATGCTGCTGCCGGTTGTAAAGGAATCGGATATTCTCACAAAATCAAACTCTTCACTTGACCAGATAATAAGATCTTCACAGAAGCGACTCATATGCATCATCAGCAGGCTTGCATTGAAAATAAACTCGGCAATAAAATCCCGATCCGAAACAGCATCCATACTGTTCTTAGTGATCTCCGGAAAATCGAGAGATTCGGCAACATATTCCCTGTCAATCGGAAGGCCCGTGCCTGCAAGAGCCGCAGAACCTAACGGCATGACATTGATTCTTTTATGACACTCCTTCAGCCGATCTCCATCTCTGATCAGCATCTCCCGGTAGGCAAGGAAATAATGTGCCAGGAGTATAGGTTGTGCCTTCTGCAGGTGGGTATATCCGGGCATTATGGTATCAATTTCATTCTTCGCCAACTCAACAAGGCAGCCTTTAAGTATGCCAATGAGACCTATTACAGTTGTTACTTCATCTCTCAGGTAAAGCCGCATATCAAGGGATACCTGGTCATTTCTGCTTCTCCCGGTATGAAGCTTTCCCCCTGCTTCTCCGATACGATCTATGAGGGCTTTTTCAACGGCCATGTGGATATCCTCAGAATCGACAGAGTAAGAAAAATTTTCTGTCTCTATATCCTCCAGTATATTATCAAGACCTGATATAATGCTTTTTTCTTCGCCTGAAGAAATAATTCCCTGTTTGGCAAGCATTTTACAGTGTACAACACTCCCTTTAATATCGTATCGATAGAGACGTTTATCAAAATTGATAGAGGCAGTGAACTCTTCTACCTGTCTCTCGGTGGAATCTTTAAAACGCCCACCCCATGGTTTTTTGTGTGTTGTCATAGATTTTAATTTTTAATTTTTAATTATTTATTGAGCATTGCCCGGATTCTCATCCTGAGAGCATTTAGCCTTATAAACCCTATAGCATCTTTTTGATTGTACACTTCATCACTGTCAAAAGTCGCAAAATCTTCACTGTACAGAGAATGAGGAGATTTTCTCCCCACTACAATACAGTTCCCCTTGTATAATTTCATTCGCACAGTCCCGGTTACATTTTTCTGGGTCTCATCAATCATCTTTTGCATAATTTCCATTTCCGGAGAATACCAGAATCCATTGTAAACGAGCTGGGCATATTTGGGAATAAGGGAATCTCTCATGAACATTACCTCTCTGTCCATAGTTATTGATTCCAGCGCCCGGTGTGCTGTCCAGAGTACTGTTCCGCCGGGAGTTTCGTAAACTCCTCTTGATTTCATTCCCACGAATCTGTTCTCAACCATATCGATCCTGCCAACACCATTTGCTCCCGCAAGATCATTCATCTGATCCAGAAGCATAGCCGGATTTATTTTCTTTCCATCGACGGCCACAGGATTTCCCTTTTCAAAATCTATTTCCGCATAGGTCGCGACATCTGGCGCATTCTCGGGTGAGACAGTCATAACAAATATATCCTCAGGCGCTTCCACCCACGTGTCTTCCAGAATCCCACCTTCATGAGAAATATGGAGCAGGTTTCTGTCCTCGCTATAGGGTTTTTTCTTTGTTATTGTTATGGGAATATCATATTTTTCCGCGTAATCAATCATTGCTTCCCTTGAATTCAAGGTCCAGCGATCATCTTTCCACGGAGATATAATTTTGATATCGGGTTCAAGGGCCATATAAGTCATTTCAAACCTTACCTGATCATTTCCTTTTCCCGTGGCGCCATGGCAGACCGCATCGGCCCCTTCTTTTCTCGCAATTTCAATCTGCTTTTTTGCTATGAGCGGCCTGGCCAGTGAAGTTCCCAAAAGATATGTTCCCTCGTAAACGGCATTCGCCCTCAGGGCCGGAAAAACAAAGTCCCTTACAAACTCTTCCTGAAGATCTTCAATATATATCTTGCTTGCTCCTGTATTAATCGCTTTTTCCTCTAAACCCTCCAGTTCCTCTTTCTGGCCAACGTCTGCCGCAAAGGCAATCACCTCACAACCATAAGTCTCAATTAACCACCGCACAATAACCGAAGTATCCAACCCTCCGGAATAAGCCAGAACAACTTTTTTTACATCACTCATTTATGAATATTCCTCCAAGTTTAACCCGAATTGTCAAGAATAAAGACTTGATGCACTCGTAAAAAGTCCCAAAAACGTCATGCCGGACTTGATCCAGCATCCAGAACATATTGAAATTATTGGATTCCGGCTTCCGCCGGAATGACAAAAAATGGTGTTTTTTGACTTTTTACGACTTTGTCAAGACTTGACCCCATTAACATATTAACCCATAAGAATCTCCATAATTGCCTTTTGAACATGGAGACGATTTTCCGCTTGATCCAGAACCACGGAGTGAGGTCCTTCTATAACTTCATCGGTTATTTCCTCTCCTCTATGGGCCGGCAGACAATGCATAATTATAACATCTTCTTTAGCATAACTGATTAATTTTTCGTTCACCTGATAATCTTGGAATACGACTGATCTCTTTTTCTGCTCATCCTCCTGTCCCATACTTGCCCATACATCCGTATATATAACATCTGCATCGGCAACCGCTTCAGCAGGAGAGTGGAACAACGCCAGGCCCCCCTCAGATTCTTTTATACCCCTTTGCAGGATAAATTCATCAGGCTCATATCCGGCAGGACAGGCTAATGTCAGATAAAAAGGAAGTTCAACCGCTGCATTAACCCAGGAATTGGCAATATTATTTCCATCACCTACATAGGCTATTTTCATGCCTTCATATCTTCCCTTTTTCTCAATAATCGTAAAAATATCGGCCAATATCTGACAGGGATGCAATAAATCGGTTAAACCGTTGATTATCGGTATGATCGCCCATTTTGCAAGCTCATCGACCAGCTCCTGCGCAAAGGTTCTGATTATAATACCATCCAGATACCTGGACATGACCCTGGCCGTATCGGCAACGGTCTCCCCCCGGCCAAGTTGGATATCACGTCGTGTGAGGAAGGTTGCAATTCCACCAAGCTGATAAATCCCCACTTCGAAAGACAGTCTCGTTCTTGTCGACGATTTATCAAATATCATCCCCAGAGTTTTCCCCCTCAACGGGGTATAGGATATTCCACCTTTGCTCATTTCCTTTAACTTTTCTGATCTACGGAAGATCTCGTCAAAATCGTCACGATTCAAATCATAAAGGGATAAAAGATCTTTATTCATCAGGAAGCAATCACCTCATTCAATATATCAATCACGTGATCGACATCTTTTTTATTAATTATCAATGGAGGAACGAATCTTAGAATATTACTATTGGTGCAGTTTATCAACACTCCTTTTTCCATGGTCTTCTTTACAATATCACCTCCGGGGGTGGAAAGTTCCATGCCTAACATCAAACCTTTACCCCGTACTTCGTTTATTACTGAGTGTTTTTTCTTAAGCTCTTTGAGTTTTTTAAGAAAATAAGATCCCGTTTCACGACAGTTTTCAAGAATCCCATCCTCTAACAATGCGTTCATTACGGCTACTCCCGCCGCCATTGCAAGAGGGTTCCCTCCAAAGGTTGAAGCATGATTTCCCGGTAAAAATGATGAGGCGATTTTATCCGTTGCCAGCATGGCGCCGACAGGAAACCCGTTACCAAGAGCTTTAGCAAGTGTCATCATGTCAGGTCTTATGCCACTTTCTTCATACGCAAAGAGATTTCCCGTACGTCCCAT
>DFBI01000078.1:27871-31470 GCA_002367335.1 Syntrophaceae bacterium UBA3084
CAGGAACTTTTACTCCTCCTTCGCCCTGAATCGGTTCTACCATTACGGCGCATGTTTTTTCTGTTACAGCGTTTTCAACGGCAGGAATATCGTTAAACGGAACATATCTGAAGCCCTCGGGAAGGGGATCAAAACCGACATGAAGCTTTTTCTGACCCGTCGCCGTAACGGTGGCCAACGTACGTCCATGAAAAGAATCTTCCATGGTTATAATTTCATATTTATTACCATTCATGTGTTCATGGGCATATTTCCGGGCAAGTTTAATAGCAGCCTCATTGGCTTCAGCCCCGCTATTGCAGAAAAAGACTTTATCAGCGAAAGAATTTTCTACCAGTAGTTTCGCGAGGTCAATCTGCGGTTCAATATAATACAGGTTGGAAACATGGGTAAGCGTTCCCACCTGTTTTTTAATCGCTTTCACCACTTTTGGATGGGAATGACCGAGGCTGCATACAGCGATTCCGGCCACAAAATCAAGATATTCTTTTCCTTCGGAATCCCAGACCTTTGCCCCGCTACCCTTCACCAGAACAATGGGGAAACGATTATAAGTTTTCATAATATATTGTTCGGAATTGAACATTAGCTCTTCTGTTGTCATACTGTTCATTCTCCTACTATCTCCGTACCAATCCCACTGTCCGTAAGTATCTCCAAGAGTATGGCATGGTTCAGACGACCATCAACTATATGGGCCTTTTGTGTGCCACCTCTCAACGCCTTCATGCAGCACTTTACCTTTGGATACATACCACCTTCTATAGTACCAGTTTCGATTAACCTGTTCGCTTCCTTTTCGCCCATGGTATTTATCAGTTGGCCTTCTGCATCCAGAACACCTTCCACGTCAGTAAGCAACACAAGTTTTTCCGCAAGCAGGGCTGCCGCTATCTCACCGGCAACGATATCTGCATTAATATTATATGTTTCACCATCATCCCCAACACCGATGGGAGCTATGACAGGAATATAACCATCCGTTGCAAGCGCCGTGATAAGATCCGTATTAAGTTTTTTAACTTTGCCCACGAGGCCCAGGTCCATAATCTCGGGAGGTGTATCCCTGGCTTTATCGTCATCTAAAAAATATTTCTCTGCACGGATAAGATTGCCGTCCTTCCCGGTAAGACCAACCGCCTTACCACCGTGGTGATTAATCAGACCCACTATTTCTTTGTTAACACTGCCGGCAAGAACCATTTCCACAATACTCATGGTTTCTTTATCCGTAACCCTCATACCATGAACAAATTTCGACTCTTTGCCCAGTTCTTTTAAGAGACTCCCAATCTGGGGGCCTCCGCCATGGACTATAACAGGGTTAATCCCAACATATTTCATCATAACAATATCCATGGCAAACATTTTCTTCAGATTTTCATCCACCATGGCGTGACCACCGTATTTTATAACAATGGTCTTGTTGTAAAACCTCCGTATGTAAGGAAGGGCTTCCAAAAGAATGTCCGCCCTATCCATTGATTTCCTCAATTTATCCCCATTCACTTTATGATTCCCCAATCATTTCGTGTCTCACATCAAAACCCTCAACCTTTTACCTTGTCCCTTGTTCCTTTGTCCTTATAAAACATACCTGCTTAAATCTTCGTCTTCCGCAATGTCTTCCAGCTTTTCCCTCACGTATTTTGCATCAATAACTACTTTCTTCTTATTCATATCGGGCGCATCAAAGGAAATCTCTTCGAGAAATGTTTCCATAACAGTATAAAGCCTTCTGGCTCCGATATTTTCTGTCCTTTCATTCACTAAAGCCGCAACATCGGCAATCTCAGCTATTGCATTGTCCTTAAAGATAATCTCTAAGTCCTCAGTGGCCAGCATCTCTTTATACTGTTTTACCAGAGCATTATATGGTTCTGTAAGTATTCGTATAAAATCTTCCTTACTAAGAGCATCCAATTCCACCCTGATGGGAAATCTCCCCTGCATTTCGGGAATAAGATCAGAAGGTTTCGTAAAACTAAAAGCGCCTGCAGCGATAAACAGAATATGATCCGTTTTAACCATTCCATATCTGGTATTCACAGTGGAACCTTCGACAATGGGCAGAAGATCTCTCTGAACACCTTCCCTCGATACATCCGGCCCGTGAGAAGAATCACCGCCTACAATCTTATCAACCTCATCTAAAAAAATGATACCCGATTGTTCAACCCTCTCTATTGCCGTCCTGGTAACCTTATCCATATCAACCAGCCGCTGCGCTTCTTCTTCAGCTAGAATCTCAACGGCTTCAGAAACTTTAGCCTTCCTTTGTTTGGTTTTCTTTGGGAACATATTTCCAAACATTTCTTTGATATTTAGCCCCATGTCTTCAACACCTGCTGAAGAAAAAATCTCTATCATCGGGCCACCGTGACTTTCAGTTACTTCCAAATCTATAACCCTCTCATCCAGTTTCCCGTTTCTAAGGAGGCGTCGAAGTTTTTCACGGGTATTATTGTGAGAAACAATTTGCTCATCATGAGATAGTTCTATAACCCCTTCCTCAGACGGTTCTTCCGGTTTTTCTTCTTTCTGTTTTACTGGAAGCAAGACATCCAGAATTCTTTCTTCGGCAATTTCCATTGCTTTGGTTTTAACATTTTTCTGCTCTTCTGATTTAGCCATGTTCACAGACAGTTCCACCAGGTCCCTGATCATCGATTCCACATCTCTTCCGACATATCCAACCTCTGTAAATTTGGAGGCTTCTATCTTCAAAAAGGGAGAGTTGTCGAGTTTCGCCAGCCTGCGGGCAATTTCCGTCTTACCGACTCCTGTAGGCCCTATCATGATGATGTTTTTAGGAGCTATTTCTTCTCTTAACTCTTCGGAAACGTTCTGGCGTCTCCATCTGTTTCGAAGCGCGATAGCAACAGCCCTTTTTGCTTCATCCTGCCCAATAATATATTTATCTAATTCAGATACTATCTCTCTTGGTGTCAAGTTCTTAGACGACATAAGATCCTCGTTTCTTACACATTAAATTTAAAAACCAAACGTAACCACTCAAGTAGGCACAGAGAGGCAAAGGCACTGTTCGACTGAGCTCAGACTTCGACAAGCTCAGTCGAGCCGTCGAACCGTCAGGCGTATCATTTGACAGAGATCTTTTGCATTTTGTTAATAATAACAAACTAAACAAGCTTTGTGCCTTTGAATCTGAGTATTTACTAACGTTTTTTCTTGATTATCTTCTTATTATCAATTTTTTCTTCAACAGTTGTGTCAAGTTCTTCAATAGTTATCTTGTCATTTGTATAGATACAAATGTCAGATGCAATTTCTATTGCTTCTCTGGTGATTTCTGATGCACCCAGATCAGAACATTTTATAAAAGCCCGGGCGGCTGCCAGGGCATATGGTCCTCCCGAACCAACGGCCATGACTTCATCATCAGATTCTATTACGTCTCCGTTGCCGGAAATAATTAGAGATTTATCCATGCTGACAGCAATCATCAGGGCTTCCAAATGTCTCAAAACCCTGTCAGTTCGCCAGTCTTTAGCCAATTCAACAGCAGCCCTCAAAAGGTTACCATTGTATTGCTCCAGCTTCTGGTCAAATCTTTCAAAGAGTGTAAATGCATCAGC
>DFBI01000053.1 GCA_002367335.1 Syntrophaceae bacterium UBA3084
TTTGGTGGTTCTTTCGTTTTGTCATCAGGTTGCAATCCGGCTTTGGAAAACATTTAAAAGGAGGGTGTGAGTAATGGCAGAAGGTAAAGTAAAATGGTTTAATGAGCGGAAAGGTTTTGGATTCATCGAAAACGATGAGGGCGGTGATGTGTTTGTTCATTACAGCGCCATTAGCGCTGCGGGATTCAAGACGTTATATGAGGGCCAGCGTGTGAGCTTTGATGTGGAACAAGGAGATAAGGGCCCGGCAGCGACGAATGTGAAACCTGTATAAGAAATTATCCGGAAAAGAAGAGGCGCTCCCGCATAATATGCATACAATGGGTGGCCTCTTTTTTTTAGAGTCTTTATCCGCAACATCTATGTTTTTTGCGCAGATGTTGGCGCAGGCAGTGAAAAGGTATAAGGAGCAAGGTACAAGGGACAAGGGGCAAACCTTTAGCCTTTTGCCTTTGCGGCTATAGTGGTATGATTGATAAAAGTAGAGAACCCGCGGTTCGCATCACAGGTGACGATGAACTTAATCAACTATTAAGCGATATCGTTACATCGGTAAGAGAATTTACCCAAAATCAGATTGAACAGATAAGAAGGCTTTCTCAGATAGGATCGGCATTGTCAGCCGAGCACAACATGGATCTTTTGCTCGAAGTGATTGTTGAAGAGGCCAGAAGATTTACAAATGCCGACGGTGGTACACTTTATATTATGAGTAATGATGAGAGATCTCTCCACTTTGCGATTGTTCAAAATGATTCATTAAAAATACGGATGGGTGGAACTGCGGGAGCGATCACCTGGGGACCCGTCAAATTATATAATGGAGATGACACTCTCAATTATGCCAATGTTTCCTCTTATTCGGTTCTTTCCGGTGAAGTGGTGAATATCTCCGATGTCTATCATGCGGAGAAATTTAACTTTGAGGGAACACGTAAGTTTGATTCTGAAACAGGATACCGTTCCCAGTCCATGCTTGTGGTTCCCATGCGGGATCACGAAAATGATATTATCGGAATTCTTCAACTTTTAAACGCCCGGGACAGGACAAATAACAAAACGGTACCTTTTTCTAAAGAATACCAGGAGCTAACCGAATCTTTGGCTTCACAGGCGGCGATAGCTCTTACCAATAATCGTTTGATCAAGGATTTACAGAATCTATTCGAATCCTTCATAAAAACAATCGCTACCGCCATAGACGAGAAATCACCATATACCGGCGATCATGGACGCCGTGTGGTGGAATTAACCATACTCATTGCCGGGAAGATTAATGAGGTTAAGGAAGGTCATTTTAAAGATATTTATTTTAGCAAAGATCAGATAAATGAGCTCAGGATCGCTGCATGGGTTCATGATGTCGGCAAAGTGGCAATTCCCGAGTATGTGATGGATAAATCGACAAAGTTGAGTACCGTGTTTGACAGGATTGAAATGTTAAAAACCCGTTTTGAGGTGGTAAAAAGGGATATCAAAATCGATATCCTTAAGAAAGGCCGGGCCAGGGAAGCTTTGTCTGATATAGAAGCCTGTTCTGAAGATTATGGTAATGAAGTAACAAAACTGGAAGAAGATTACAATTTTCTCTTTTCTGTAAATAAGGGTGATGGATTTATGTCCGATGAAGATATTGAGCGGGTAAAGACCATTGCCGGGAGAAAATGGATTATGAACGGGAAACCGCAGGCACTGCTGAACGATGACGAGGTTGAAAATCTTTGCATTCGCAGAGGAACCCTGACGAGTGAGGAAAGAAATATTATAAACAGTCATGCCGCAATTACTTTTAAAATGCTTTCCCAGATGCCTTTCCCGAAAAAATTGCAAAACGTGCCCATTTATGCAAGTTCTCATCATGAATGTCTTAACGGACAGGGCTATCCTCTGGGCTTAAAGGCGGATGAGATTTCACTTCAGGCCAGAATTCTGGCGCTGGCAGATGTCTTTGAGGCGCTGACAGCCAGGGACAGGCCTTACAGAAAGGAGAATACCCTGTCTCAGGCCTTGGAAATTCTCGATTTGATGGTGAAAGACAACCGTCTTGATGCAGATCTTTTTGATCTTTTTGTGAAAGAGAAAATCTATCTGGATTATGCCGAAAAGGAGCTTATCCCGTCTCAGATAGATAATGCAGTCCCTGAAAGAGAGTAATCAGTGGTCAGGTTCAAGGTTCAGTGGTTAGAAAACGATCAATCTTAACCCGTAATATCTCAATAAGTTTGGGGATGGGCGACTTTAGTCGCCCATATCGGGAGGTTAAAACCTCCCCTACCTAATTTATTGAGAAGTTACCTTGAACCTCCGGCTTATCAGGGTTAGGTTAAACACATGTTGATATCAATCAATAGCGAAAATCCTCAAAAGCGGTTAATACAAAAGGCTGTTGAAATACTTGAAGATGGGGGAATTATTATTTATCCTACCGATACAGCCTATGGAATGGGATGTGATCTATTTAACAAGCGAGCCATTGAAAAGATTTATGAAATCAAACATAGAAGCAGGAAACAACCCTTTAGCTTCGTATGCGCTAATCTTAAAGATATAAGCAGCTATGCCTCGGTGTCGAATTATGCCTATAAAATCATGAAACGAATGTTACCGGGACCTTATACATTTATACTTGGATCATCCAGACTTGTGCCGAAGATTTTACTGCCAAAAAGAAAAGAAGTAGGTATAAGAATTCCGGATAACAGGATTTGTCTTGCTCTTGTAAGTGAGTTTGATCATCCTATTATTAGTACCACTGTGATAACACAGCAGGATGGGATATTCACTGATCCATACGATATGGAGACAACGTTCAAGAATCGTGTAGATTTGGTTATTGACGGTGGCATTGTGGGTTCAGAATTGTCAAGTATTGTAAACCTCATTGATGACGCACCCATAGTTGTTCGAACCGGAAAGGGCGATGTGAGCAGTTTTCTCTGAGTCTCTTGACTCATAAGAGCAATAAAAAAAAGGGGGGAGTAGCCAGGTAACTGGAACCTTTAGAGTCTCTAGCCTCAACAACTGCGTTTTTCGCGCAGATGTTGGCATCAGGGATCAGTAAAAGACAACAATCATCCATTGGGCTTTTGGCACAATGAAACATGTTGTAAAAACATCCCTGACCCCTGATAACTTTGCGGCTTTGCCGCATTAGAATAATAAGGAAAAAATATGATAAAAAAAATGCTCATCAATACAATTGATGAAGAAGAAAGCCGTATGGCTATTATTGAAGACGGTAAGCTATCGGAATTCAATATTCAGATGTCCGTGAGAGAACCAACAATTGGTAACATTTATCAGGGAATCATTCAGAAGGTTGTGCCGGGGCTTCATGCGGCTTTTGTGGATTATGGTGAAAAAAAGAACGGGTTTCTTCCACTTAATGATGTTAGCTCTGAATATTTCACGAGGAAAGAAGATGGCCAAGATACTGGTAGAGTCAATGAAAGACCAATGCTTAACATTGGCCGGGAAGTGCTTGTGCAGGTGGTGAGAGAGGAGAAAAACCAGAAGGGCGCCATGTTGACTACATATATATCCCTGCCGGGACGATATATGGTCCTTATGCCGAACAAAAACAGTAGCGGCATATCTCGAAAAATAGAAAATGAAGCAAACCGGAAAAGGCTAAAAGAGCTAATGGATGATATAACTCAAAAAGAAAAAGTGGGTTTTATTGTCCGAACGGCGGGCATGAACAGGACAAAGCACGAACTTCTCAGGGACTACCAAACACTGTTGAGATTGTGGAAGGATATTAATAAGAAAACTGAAAAAGCTGTAGCGCCTGTCATGGTTTACCAGGAGGGCGATTTTGCCGTTCGTTCACTGAGAGATTATTATACTTCGGATATTGGCGAAATACTTGTTGATAACTTTGACACATATAGAAAAATGAGGACCTATTTTCGGACTGTATCACCGAGACATATAAAGGTGATCAAGCAATACATGGAAGACACTCCCATTTATGACAAATATCAGATCGAAGATCAGATCAAGGCAATATATCAGGAACGGGTAAATTTGAAATCCGGAGGTTCTCTTATAATAACACCTACAGAAGCGATGATAACCATCGATGTTAATTCAGGACGTGCTTCGAATAAAAAGGGTGCTGAGGAAACGGCCTTTAGGACAAATCTTGAAGCAGCCGGGGAAATAGCGAGGCAACTTCGCCTGCGAGATCTTGGAGGCCTGATCGTAATCGATTTTATTGATATGAAGGATACGAAACATAACACGGCGATAGAGCGGGAATTTAAAAAGAGTTTACACGTTGACAGGGCACGCATACAGCTTGCAAAAATATCCAAGTTTGGTATTCTCGAACTTTCTCGCCAGAAAAAACAATCGACAATTCGGGAGATCAGCTATACTGTCTGTCCGCATTGTAAAGGGACAGGATCAAGACCATCCTTAGAATATATAGCGCTGAGTGTCTATAGAAAAATCAAATCCGGAGCAGTCAAGGGAATTTATTCCACAATCAACGTTACACTTCCCCATGAAGTCAGCGATTATTTATTGAACCAAAAGAGAAGTGAAATGAGCAAGGTGGAAAATCAGTTTGATATATCCATACATATTTCCGGGGATGCGAATATGTTATGGGACGAAAGCCGTTTTGAAGTGGTGAAAAAAGAGATTGATGATGAAAATTCATTTGAAAAGGAAGATAAACTAACGAAAAAACCCGATGTGTCGGATGAGGAAGAAGTGAAATCTCAGAAAACGGGGCCGACAAGGAGAAAAAGAAATTACAGGAAGCAGAAACCAATGTTGCCGGCTCTTCCGGATAAAGTGGGAACGGAATCCGCCACTTTGGTAGATCAAGAAATACAGGAAAGATTGGATGTAGCACCATTAAAAACCGGCGAAGCTGACGCGGATACGCACAAATCAGAAACGGCAAAGAAGAACACTAAAAAGAGAATCAATTTTTTCAATTTTTTCAGAAAATAGTGATGGGGTCTGGTCTCCACCATAGTAGAGACCAGACCCACATGCGACAGGGATATTGGCTCCTATTTGGACCCTCCCAATTCTTTAGAACGTATTGTTGCCACTTCCACTGCGGACATCAGTGTCCCCCGCAGTCTGCCATCTTCGAGAGCCTTTACACCTGCAATCGTGGTACCACCTGCGGATGTAACCATATCCTTTAACTGGGCGGGGTGCTTATCTCCCTTCAGGCATAGTTTGGCTGCACCGACGAGTGTTTGTGCGGCCAACCTTAAGGCAGTGTTTCTCGTTAGGCCCATCTTTACACCGGCATCTGAGAGAGCTTCTATGATAATGAACACATAAGCAGGGCCGCTTCCACTGAGACCTGTTACAGCATCCATTGACTCTTCTTCAACTATAACTGTAATCCCGACTGAATCAAAGATCTGACGAACCAGCGCCAGATCATCATCGGTGGCTTTATCACCAGCAGCAAGCGCTGTAGCTCCCTCAGAGATGAGGGCGGGTATGTTTGGCATTACCCTGATTACATGGGTTCCTTTTTTCAGATATCCTTCTATTAATTTAGTGGAGATACCCGCGGCGATGGATACTATCAGTTTAGTTTTATCGATACTATCTCTTATTTCTTCCAGAACTTTTTCTATATTCTGAGGTTTAACAGCTAGAATGACGATGTCTGCATATTGTGCCGCTTCTGTGTTGTTTCTCATTGTACGAACCTGATATTTTTCCTTTATATAATTAAGCCTTTCCTCAGAGGAATCCGATATTGCTAAAGTCTCGATAGAAACAAGATTACTGGAAATGATACCACCGGCAATAACCTCACCCATGTTGCCCCCACCGATAATACTTACTCTTTTACCCTTTAACATTCTATCTTTTCTCCTTATTGAACGACAATTAGTACTCAGGAAACAACATCCTTGAACCTTGAGCCTTGAACCTTGAACCTTGAACCTTGAACCTTGAACCTTGATAATATATATACCTTGACTTTTAACCTTGCAATAATTATTTAAGTTATTAAATTATTTTTGATTTCCGAGGAGAAATAATGTTTGTAGCAGCAAATTTTATCGAGGGACTGGCCAGGGTCATCGATATAGGACTTACAATTTATATGTGGATGATTATAGCCAGAGCGGTGCTTTCATGGGTGAATCCCGATCCATATAATTCTATCGTGATGTTTCTCTATCGATCCACGGAACCCGTTCTTTACCGGATTCGGAGATGGGTTCCTCTGGGAAATATAGGAATTGACATTTCTCCGATTATTGTCATACTGGTTATAATATTTTTACAGAGCTTTTTGGTGAAGAGTCTTTTACAATTATCTCTTTATTTTAAGTGAAAGTGGTGATGTGCATGAAAATAGAACCTGTAGATATCAAAAATCAGCGGTTTAAGGTTAAATTTAGAGGGTTTGACGTCAAGGCAGTTGATTCTTTTCTCCAGTCCGTGGCAGAAGAATTGGAGGAAGAGGTCCAGGAAAATCAGGCGCTTCAGGATGAAATTGACCAACTCAAGTCTATCCTGGCCGAAAAGGAGAAGACAGACCCGGAAGTACTAAAACAACGCCTGGCCGAGGTTGAAGAAACATGTTCATATATGGTTAAAGAGGCCAGGCTTACTGCCGACGAAATATTAAAAGATGCCAGGATAGAGTTGAGTAACCTTAAAGACGAGATTGAAAGCACTAAAAATTTTAAAAAACAGCTCGAACAATTCTTCGAGTCATTTCTGAATTTCAACACCAAATTGCTGCGGATGTGGAAAACAGAGGCTGATAAAGTAATAGATCCCAAAGCGGCGAGGCTGCAAGGATTGAGCAATGAGGACTAAATGCTAAAGGTTTTTTCCTTGTACCTTTTCGCTGCCTACGCCAGCATCTGCGCAAAAAACGCAGTTGTTGTGAATAAAAAAGCTAAGCAGCTATGATTCCAATAAAAGAAACAAGAGATGGTGTTTTCTTCCGTTTACGGGTTTTGCCCAGGTCTTCGAGAAGTGAATTAGCAGGAATTCAAGATAACGCCCTGAAACTCAAGATTATGGCGCCTCCTGTGGAGGGTAAAGCAAATCTGGAGTGTATAAGATTTCTCTCCGATAAACTGGGGATCAGAAAAAGTCAGATTACAATCAAAGCCGGCCATAAATCGAAAAGCAAGACCGTTTTCATATCAGGTATAAAGAAGGAAGATGTTGAATCTATCGTTCCATCTGAGTAATAATCCCCCAAACCTTATTTCCAAAAACTATTATGAATAATGAGAATTATTTCGGAGAGGCAGAAAACGTCCGCGTTGCGAAGGCTGCGGGGGTTGT
>DFBI01000179.1 GCA_002367335.1 Syntrophaceae bacterium UBA3084
GGCAGCAACAAACGACCTAACCCTTTTTTCCGGGATCGAGGATTGGGTCCTTGCCGTCAATCCGACAATAACGAAAGGTGACACTGTTGAAATCGCCTATGCTCAGAATTATCTCATCCATAATTCCGTTCCCGAGCCGGGCACGATGTTCCTTCTTGGCTTTGGTCTAATAGGTCTTGCAGGGTTCAGGAGAAAGTTTAAGAGATAAATCCGATGTAGACTTAAGCCCGTTGAAGTTCTTATCGTATAAGGCAGGGTCTCACGCAGTCCCTGCCTTTTTCATTGATTGCCGATTGAAGTCTTGCATGCCTTCAATAAAATCAGATTTAACGCTTGCAGGAAGTAACCTATTCTCTATCGAATCACAGAAGAGACTCATTGACAGTATTAACATAATGCTATTATAATAATATTAGAGACAATGGTGCCTCCTTTTTTAGGTGCATCATGCTAATCAACCGTTATTCGCTTCACGGTCCCGGGCTATGCCGGACCACATAGCTCGGGGCCACTTTATTAATCCTAAAACCTTAAAGGTTTTGCTCCCCGTGTGTTGAAAGCTTAGATACTATAAACACCTCAGTAGGAGTCCCGTAATCGGGTCCCCCCCCTAAATTTGCACCCCCTGTGTTGAGAGGTGTTAGATATATTGGCTCTTTCCCAAATTGAGTGGGTAACAGTATTATGCTAATATATCCTCCGAAGAGATTTCAATACATATTTCAGAGGAGGAATTGCAATAATGAATACGCTATTTGAAACAGCTCTGTCAATCAATAACCCTTGGTACATTAAAGATATAGCGTTTGATCCTGACAAAAAACGACTTGATTTATACGTAGATTTTAAAAGAGGCAGTACATTCAAGGTCGATGAACCCGGTTATGATGGCTTGTATAACGTTTATGATACAGTGGATAAGACTTGGCGTCATTTAAACTTTTTCCAGCATGAGTGTTATCTCCATTGCCGGACACCACGGATAAGATATGACAAGGACAAGATAAAGCAGATAGATCAATTCAGGGGGACACAATACTAAATTATTGACAATAAAATAATGGGGTCAGCGTTGCCCCTGGCGCTTGTTGTTGATTACCACCTATGATCAATAACAGATTATTTTTTTCAAGCCTCATTTGTTACAGGAAGAAACAAGCCGGTATTAGAATTCAGACGGCAGTATACATATTGTTGCCGCTTTTCTTCGGGAAATAGATATATTATCCCTGAATTGTCCCAAAATAAAGAAAAAATGTTCTGCCTTCTTCATGTTCTTCGTGGTGGTTAATAAGGAATTGATTAAGGTAACGACATTGAATTGTATGGAAAAGTACCAAGAAAGGCACTGCAATGAAACACGTCTATCTCGATTATAATGCAACGACACCTGTTGACCATGAAGTTGCCGAAGCCATGATGCCTTATATGGAACAACTTTTTGGAAATCCATCCAGTCTCCACTGGTATGGCATTCAGTCTAAAAAAGCTGTCGAAAAGGCCCGCGGCCAAGTCGCCGATCTCCTGAGTTGCAAACCTGGGGAGATTATCTTTACAAGCGGGGGCACGGAATCCAATAACTTTGCCATCAAGGGTGCAACTCTTGCAAATCGGAACAAAGGCAATCATATTATTACCTCAACAATCGAGCATCCTGCAGTAACCGAGGTATGCAGATATCTTGATGCTAATGGGTTTCAGACAACTTATATCCCTGTCGACGGGACAGGACTCATAAACGTTGCCAATTTGGAAAAAGCAATAACTCCACAGACAATTTTGATTACTGTCATGCATGCCAATAACGAAGTGGGAACCATTCAACCAATTAACGAAATTTCAAAAATCGCTAAAAAACATGGGATTATCGTCCACACAGACGCTGCTCAGTCTGTCGGTAAAATTCCTGCCGATGTTAATAAGCTTGGCGTGGATCTCCTTTCTGTAGCAGGTCACAAGATATATGCACCAAAAGGAATTGGGGTTCTCTTTGTACGTGAAGGAATTCAGCTTGAAAAATTCATGCACGGCGCCGGCCACGAAAGCAACATGCGCGCGGGTACCGAAAACGTTCCGGAGATCGTTGGGCTTGGAAAGGCGTGCGAAATCGCTAAACGGGCTCTGGGGGAAAACATAACCCATATGAAAGCAATGCGTAACATGCTATACAATGGACTGAAAAATAAGGTTAAAGATATAAGATTAAACGGCCATCTCGAACGATGCCTTCCAAATACACTAAGCATCGGTTTTCCGAATATTGAAGCGTCTTCTTTATTGAACGAGTTAATAATGGCAGACATTGCCGTTTCAGCCGGTTCGGCCTGCCATGCCGGGTCAACGACCATTTCTCATGTACTTGCAGCTATGAATGTTCCCGTGGCATACGCAAAGGGAACGCTCCGCTTATCAACCGGCAAGATGACAACTGTGGAAGAAATCGATAAGGCAATTAAAATAATTTCGGGAGCGGCTAATAAATTGCAAGAATTATAGCAATCTCACCACCATCATGTAAATGAACGGGATCAGGTATTTGATAACGTACCAATAGCCAGGGCAGGCTTTCCTGACTTTGTCTGGATATAGAGAATATCGTCCCTGCAATGACATATGAGCAGGCGCACCTTATCTCTACCATCCATTCGAATATAGCCCTCAGACAAAAGTCCGCCTATGTTCAATCTGAAGGTGCCTATAAACTCAGCAGGTGCATTACTTCTTTTCTTCCAGAAAAGATGAAGGAACAGCGGATCTTGAATGCGGGGAACAGCTATGTGATAATGACGGTCAGTGTCATCGTTGCCTGTCCAATGGCGGTGTTTTTGCAGGAGTGATTCCTGTCCAATCCGACTTACGAGATGATTGAATTGCGATAGAGGATATTTCTCTTCATACATTTTTAGATAGTGCCCATCCAGAAATGGATTTTCTAAAAAAACACTAATAAGTTGCCAATTCAAAAATGAGTCAACATATCAACAGATTTGATTACAATTAATTTAAATATAAGACATGAATATCTCAAATGGTCAAGTCATTTCCTATCTTGAAAAAGGAAAGCGTTATCTAGTTTCCATCCAGAAATGGCCCTTTCCCGCAATCTCTGCGTCAATCTGCGGGATTGTTTGTGCGGCGTACATTAGTACGCCTCCGCGCAATCCCTTGATTTCCTTGACCTTACGAAAAATTGCTCATTTCTGAACGGGAAACTTATTAGTGCCCATTTTTTGAAGAATTCATTTCTGAATGGACACTATCTAATCAGCCGGGGGACTCCTTTCCGACATAATTAAAGATAAATCACTTGACACTTACCGAAAAATTAATATGATTTAAACGATAGTTGACAGTAAACTTTTACCGGAGGAAATACCATGGATAAAATTCCGATCACCCGGACGGGATTTGAAAAACTCAAAAAAGATCTAAAACATTTAAAGAATGTGGCAGTACCTCAAAATGTGAGGGATATTGAAGAGGCCAGGGGCCATGGCGATATATCGGAAAATGCCGAATATGAAGCAGCGAAAGAAAAACAAGCATTTTTACAGGGGAAAATACAGGAAATAAATAACAACCTTGCCGGCGCCATTATTATTGATACGGAAGACCTTACTGATGAGAGAGTTGTTTTTGGAACAACTGTTACTATCGAAGACTTAACTACCGAAGAAATTACGAAATATCACCTCGTCGGTCCCTTTGAATCAGACATAAATGAAAACAAGATATCCGTTACCTCGCCTATAGGAAAAGCTCTTATCGGAAAAGAAATAGGTGATGAGGTTCGATTTAACACACCGGGTGGTGTTAGAGAAATTGAAGTTGTAGATATTTCCATAGAATCATAGGAGAAAAACAGGTTCGCTCGTTGCTGTCCTCTTCGCGCAAAGATATCGTACCAGGTTAATCTCTGGTGCGATATCTGATAAATCTTTCCGCAACAAGATCACAAAAACACAGCGCGAAATCTTTTTCTGAAATTCCGATACAAAGATGAAACAAAACGCGTGATTATTCAGTATCTTTCTTCAAATATCTTTCCACTTTTGCTTTTTCTTTTAATTTCTCAATGTTCTTATTGATTTCATTGTGAAGTTTCTCTTGTTTTAAGTATTGATTAAGCCTGTCTTTTATATTCTTATACAAGATCGTGGATTCAGGTTTCTTATCGGTTACTTTGATCAGGTGGTATCCAAACTCGGTTTCAACTATATCGCTCATATCTCCTGTGTTTAGGGCAAACGCCACTTCTTCAAATGGTTTCACCATCTGACCGTGTCCGAAGAATCCCAGATCACCGCCCTTGGCCTTGCTGGGGCAATCGGAATACTGTTTTGCAAGGGCCGCAAAATCTTCACCGTTTTCCAGTTTTTTACGAATCGTTTCGAGTTTGTTCCGTACCTTTAGTTTCTGCGCCTTGTCTGCCTGAGGATCAACCTTTATTAAGATGTGGCTGGCCTTAACCATCTCCGGGGTTTTAAAGGAATCCGGGTGACTATCGTAATATATTTTTGTTTCCTCGTCGGAAATCTGAATCTTCTGAATAAATTGCTTGTCGATGAATTGTTGAAGAACTATATCATTCTTAATTTGCCTTTCAAGGTCAGCCTCAGAAAGGTTCATCATGCTAAGCGCTTCTTTGAATCGTTCCTCACTTGGGAATTGTTTCTTCATTTTTTCTAATTGCTCGTTGATTTTTGCCTTGTCAACTTTGATTTTGTGCTTTTGGCTTTCCTGCTGGAGCAACTCATGGTTTATAAGACTTTCAAGGACATCTTTCTTAATTGATGAAAGATTGAAGTCATCAAATGACTTTCCTGCCTTCATAAGCTTCATCTGAACACGACTCATTTCCTGATCAAAATCCACCTGGGTAATGACTATACCGTTAACAACTGCAACTTTTTTGTCTGAAACCTGTGTCTCTTTTGACATTGCAGGAGACACCATCATTATCAGGGCGATAACTGCTGTGATTATCCACATCCACTTATTAAATTTTGTATTCATTTTAATTTATCCTTTCGAATGTTGAAAAAAAGAAAAGCCCTCGAAGGACTCTTTAAGATCTTCTAATGAAAAAAATCTATATCGGCCTTAACTGATATTCTATAAAGCCTCTACCAGAATCTCAGCAATATCTTTAACTACTATTTTACTTTCGTTGTTAGTATCTTGAACCGCATCCTGCAATTGGATATGACACCATGGACACGCTGTAGCTATGATCTCTGCATCAACATCCATTGCTTCCCTCAATCTAATCTCAGAGAGACGGGTAACTTCTTCAACTTCATCCCACATTCTGCCCCCACCCCCGCCGCAGCAGAGACTATCCTGGCGATTGCGCTTCATCTCAACCAGGTTAACAGCAGGAATACCTTTGAGCAATTTTCTCGGCGCGTCATAAATGTTATTTTTCTTTCCCAGATAGCATGGATCGTGATACGTTATTTTTTTTGCAATTTCCTTTGCAATATCCAATCTTCCATCTTCCATCATATCTGAAAGAAATTCCGTATAGTGCTGT